>DRPD01000102.1 GCA_011374735.1 Thermopetrobacter sp. | reverse complement strand
GGCTGCGCAGCAGGGCGCAGATGCGCAGGCCATCGGCGCTGTGCAGGTCGAGATTGAGGACGATGAGGTCGCAACAGCCGCCGGCTTCGAGGTTGGCGACGGCCTGCGGCGCGACGACCGCCACCTGGTGGCGCCCACGCAGCGCCTGCTCGATGCGTGGCCGCAACAGGTCGCCGTCGTCGATCAGCGAGATACGCGCCGGCTGCTGATCGTCGACGAGCGGCAGGAGGCGCTCCAGGGTGTCGTCGGCACCCTCGCCGCTGCCGGCCAGCAGTTCGTCCACCAGCATCTTGCGGCGCAACAGCGCGCGGATGCGCACGAACAGGTCGGTATCGTTGATCGGCTTGCTGAGGAAATCGTCGGCCCCGGCCTTCAGGCCGCGCAGCCGGTCTTCCGGCGCGTCAAGCGCGGTGATCATGATGATGGGGATGTGGGCCAGGGCGGGATCGGCCTTCATGCGGTGGCAGACCTCGATGCCGTTGATATCCGGCATCATGACATCGAGCAGCACGATGTCGGGCTTCACCCGCCGCACTTTCTCCAGCGCCTCGCGTCCGCCGTTGGCGGTGAACACCTCGTAGTATTCCCGCTCCAGCTTGTCTTGCAGAAGCCGGACGTTGGCGGGAACATCGTCGACCACCAGAATGCGGGCGCTCATGGTGCGGTCACTCCCTGTTCCCGGCCTCGATGAAGGAGGCCACCACATCGAGGAAGTCGGACACCGCGATGGGCTTGGAGACATAAGCCTCGCAACCGCTTTGGCGGATCTTCTCCTCGTCTCCTTTCATGGCGAACGCGGTGACGGCGATGACCGGTATGGACTTCAGCGTGTCGTCTTCCTTCAGCCACTTGATGATGTCGATGCCGGACACCTCCGGCAGCTGGATATCCATCAGCACCAGATCCGGCTGGTGTTCGCGGGCCAGGTTGAGCGCCGCCAGCCCGTCCGCGGTGCCGATGACCTCGTAGCCCTGCGCCGCCAGCAGATCGGTGAAGAGCTTCATGTTGAGTTCGTTGTCCTCGACGATCAGCACTTTCTTGCGCTGTCGCGACCGAGGCGCCCGGCCATCCGTCATGTCCTGCATCCGTGCCGCGTTATGCTGTTGTATCGCATTCATTCGTTAGTGCGCTCCCGGCAAGTTCGCGGGCCGGTTGTCCACCCGGCCTCGTTTGCTTGGGGGGTTGCCCATGCGACACCATGACAACAACCCGTAACCAATCGCTTAATTCGTGCACAGACGGCTTTCAGGATTGCGTGGGAGGGGTTACCGTTTGCTTCAGGAGATGGGTTCAAATTGAGGGAATGGGGATGGGCGCCGGGATGAAACACAAGGGCATGCCCGATGCCGAGGTCAGCGCCGCCCTCGCCTTGAGGGCGCTGGAATGGCTGTTGCGCGATGACGGGCGCCGGGAGCGGTTCATGGCCATGACCGGCTGCGGGCCGGAGGACTTGCGCGCCGCGGCGGAAGCCCCGTGGTTGCTGGTGGCAGTGCTGGATTATCTGCTGGGCGACGAATCGCTGCTGCTGGCCTTCTGTGCCGATTGCGACATCGCGCCGGACATGCCACGGCTGGCCCATCTGCGGCTGACGCGGAGCTGAACGGTGATGATGGCGGCGACGGGCAAGGAACGGCTGATACGCCTGCTGGCCGTGTGGTATGGGCTGTGGCAGGCTGGGCATCTGCTGTTCAACCTGCTGGGGCTGATGGACGGCGGCGCGGCGGCGCGGGCGCTGCTGGCCCCGGGGCTGGAAGAGCGCGCGTGGATGGTGATGTGGGCCAGCTGGGCGGCCGATCTGCTGTTCGCCTCGCCGGCCGGCGTGCTGTTCGCCTGGCGCCGCTGGCGCGGGAGGCGGGCCACGGCGCTGGGGCTGGCCTCCACGGCGCTGTCGCTGACCACCGCCGGGCTGGTCTATCATGTGCAGTGGGTGTTCGCCGGCCGGCTGCTGCTCGATGATGTGGCGGCGCTGGGCGTGCTGGCCAGCTGGGCCGCCTGCCCGCTGCTGTTCGTGCTGCTGCTGGCCGAGGCCCTGCGTGGCGACGGCGAACCCGGGCGGGGGTGATGGCAGGATGGCCCGTGAGCTGCGCATCGGCATCGATCTGGGCGGCACCAAGATCGCCGCGCTGGCCTTCGGCGAGGGCGACGCGGTGCTGTTCGAACAGCGCGTGGCCACCCCGCGCGAGGATTATGAGGCGACCCTCGAGGCCATCGCGGCGCTGGTGGCGCAGGCCCGCGCGGCGGCCGGCGGCGCGCCGGCCAGGGTGGGCATCGGCATGCCCGGCTCCATCTCGCCGGTGACCGGGCGGGTGCAGAACGCCAATTCCACCTGGCTGAACGGGCGCGATTTCGCACGCGACATCAGGGAGCGGCTTCGCCTGCCGGTGCGGCTGGCCAACGACGCCAACTGCCTGGCCCTGTCCGAAGCGGCGGACGGCGCGGCGGCCGGAGCGCCCACGGTGTTCGGGGTCATCCTCGGCACCGGCTGCGGCGGCGCGCTGGTCATCGACGGCAAGGTGCTGGCCGGGGCCAACCGCATCGGCGGTGAATGGGGCCACAACCCCCTGCCCTGGGCCGAACCGGCGGAGCACCCCGGCCCGCCCTGCTGGTGCGGCCGCAGGGGCTGTCTGGAGACGTGGCTGTCCGGCCCGGCCCTGGCGCGCGATCACCGGGAAGCGACGGGAAGGGAGCTGAGCGGCGAGGCGATCGTGGCGGCGGCGCGGGCCGGTGACCGGGCGGCGCAGGCGACGCTGGCGCGCCATGCGGCGCGGCTGGCCCGCGGGCTGGCCCATGTGGTCAACCTGTTCGATCCCGACGTGATCGTGCTGGGCGGTGGCCTGTCGGACATGGCCCACCTGTATGAGGAGCTGCCGCGCCTGATGCCGCGCTGGATCTTCGCCGACGCGCCGCGGGTGACGGTGCGCCCGGCCATGCACGGCCCGGCCTCCGGGGTGCGCGGCGCGGCGCGGCTGTGGGACATGGCCGAGGACTGGATCGTGTGATGACGGGTCAATGGCGAGACGCCGCCGGCCTGTGCCGCGATTGCGACGCCCCGGTGGCGGCGCACGACGACCTCTGCCCGGCCTGCGGCTCGCCGCGCCTGGTCAAGGCCGCCGGGCTGTTCGATCTTACCATCGCCCACGTGGATTGCGACGCCTTCTTCGCCAACATCGAGAAGCGCGACAACCCCGCCTTGCGCGATAAGCCGGTGCTTATCGGCGCCAACAGCCGCCGCGGCGTGGTGGCGGCGGCGTGCTACATCGCCCGCACCTATGGCGCGCGCTCCGCCATGCCGATGACGCGGGCCTTGCGCCTGTGCCCCGATGCGGTGGTGATCGCCCCGGACAAGGACAAATACGCCCGCGAAGGCCACCGCATCCGCGCCATCATGCGCCGCTTCACGCCGCTGGTGGAGCCGCTGTCCATCGACGAGGCGTTTCTCGATCTGTCGGGCACCGAGCGGCTGCACGGCGCGCCGCCGGCGGTGGCGCTGGCCCGGCTGGCCCGCATGGTGGAGGCCGAAACCGGGCTGACCATCTCCATCGGCCTGTCGGTCAACAAGTTCCTGGCCAAGATGGCCTCCGATCTGGACAAGCCGCGCGGCTACGCCGTCATCGCGCGGCAGAACGTCATGGCGTTTCTCGATGGGCTCAGGGTGAGCGACCTGTGGGGTGTCGGCCCGGCCACGGCGCGGGCGCTGGCCAGGGAAGGCATCGTGAGCGTGCCGCAACTGCGCGCCAGAAAGCGCGACTGGCTGATCGCCCGCTTCGGCAGGCTGGGCGAGCATCTGTATCAGCTGGCCCGCGGCCACGATCCGCGGCCAGTGCAACCGCATCATCAGGCGAAGAGCATCTCCGCGGAAACCACCTTCGCACAGGACATCCGCGCCCTGCCCGAACTGGAGGCCCGCCTGTGGGCCATGGCCCGCAAGGTGATGCGCCGGGCGCTGGACAAGGAACTGGCCGGTGACACGGTGACCTTGAAGCTGAAGGGCGCCGATTTCCGCCAGCGCACCCTGTCGGCGCGTCTGGACGAACCGACGCTGCTGGCCGGGCGCATCTTCGCCGCCGCCCGCGCCCTGTTGCGCAAGGCCCACGACGGCGCGCCGTGCCGGCTGATCGGGGTGGGGATTTCCGGCCTCGCCCCGGCCCCGCCGGACATGCTGGTCCACTCGCTGGACGCCCGCGCCGCGAAGGCGGCCAGGGCGGAACTGACGGCGGAACAACTGCGGCGGCGCTTCGGCGACGACGCGGTGGATTTCGGCATCGGCCTTACCGGCAATCGGAAGAAGCCTTGAGCATGTCGAGTTTGGTCAGCCGCCCTTTCAGGCTGTAGCGGGCGTAGATCAGGCGCAGGTTGGTGATGACGCCGTTCTCATACAGCCGGTAGCCGACCTCGAACTCCGGCACGCCGAAACCGGCCCGGTCATCGCCCTTCTTCGCCGCCGGCGGGTAATAGGCCAGCGCCACCCACCAGCTGCGCAGGCCCGCCAGCGGCCGCGCCGCCCGCGTGGTGGCCGCATCCTCCTTCACCGGCGCGATCACCGCCGAAACGCGCCGCGCCATGCCGTCATCGAAGCCCTCGAAGGCATGAAAGCTCAGATGCCCCTTCCCCGCCCGCCCGGCCGCGATCAGCCGCTGCATGGTCTCATGCGGCAGCAAGGTGCCGGCCGGCAACGGCTGGCGCACGGGCTTGCCCCGCGGCTTCACGAACCTCACCCGCGCCGGCCCATCGGGCGCCGGCCGGGCAAAGCGCAGCCGGTAGGCCTTGCCCACCCGCCCATTGATGAGTTCGCGCTCCATGTAGTCGAAGGAGGCGCCATCGGCCGCCGCCCAGCTCTGGGCCCGCCATTCCAGCCGCCGTTCGCCCTGGCGGCGCAAGGTCAGATCGAGCCGCAGGCGCGAGGTGATGGCGTAACCGGTGCAGGCGCCGCCTTCGAATCGCAACGTGATCTCCCCGCCGGCCGCGACGATGCCGGAGCGCGGCTGCGCCCGCTCCAGCGTCAGCGCATAGGTGGCGGCGTGCGGCGCCAGCTCCACCGGCGCGGCCAGAACGGCGGACGGAGCCAGCGACAGCGCGAACAGGGCGCGAAGGGCGCGTTTCATGAGCGCATCATCCTTGATTGGCGGTCTTGACGTTTGCCGACAATAATGGAGTCTGAGGGCATGACAACAGAAAAAGACCGCCCGCGCATCGCCGTCACCCGCCGTCTGCCCGACGCCGTGGAGCGGCGCCTGCGGCGTGATTACGACATTTGGCTCAACGAAGACGACAGGCAGATGGACGCCGCCGCCATTCTCGACGCGGCGGACGGCATGGACGGCCTGCTGGTCTGCCCCACCGAGAAGATCGACGCCGCTCTCATCCCCCGCCTGCCGGCCGGCGTGCGCATCATCGCCACCTTCTCCGTCGGTTACGACCACATCGACATCGCCGCCGCCGAACGGCGCGGCATCATGGTCACCCACACCCCACAGGTGCTCACCGAGGCCACCGCCGACATGGCCGTGCTGCTGCTGCTGGGCGCGGCGCGCGGCGCCCATTGGGGGGCGCGCATGGTGCGCGAAGGGCGCTGGGGGCGCTGGGGCCCGCGCGGGCCGCTGGGGCTGGACGTGAAGGGAAGGACGGCCGGCGTCTTCGGCATGGGCCGCATCGGCCGCGCCTTCGCCGAGCGGGCCGCCGTGTTCGGCTTGTCCATCCACTATCACAACCGCCGCCGCCTGCCGCCGGAACTGGAACGGGGCGCGGTCTATCACGAGACGCTGGAAGACATGCTGCCGCTGAGCGACTTTCTGGTCATCACCTGCGCCTCCACGGAGCAGACGCGGCACCGGATCAATGCCGCCGCCCTCGCCCGCCTGCCGGAAAACGCCGTTGTGGTGAATGTGGCGCGCGGCGACATCATCGTCGATGACGACCTCATCGCCGCGCTCGATTCGGGCCATCTGGCGGCGGCCGGGCTGGACGTGTTCAACAACGAGCCGCACATCGACCCGCGCTACCGCGACCACCCGAAGGTGTTCGCCACGCCGCACATCGGTTCGGCGACGCCCGGCGTGCGCGACGCCATGGGGTTCCGGGCCCTGGACAATCTCGACGCCTTCTTCCGTGGTGAGCGGCCGCCCGACGCTTTGACCGATATGGAGATCACCGCATGAGCACCATCGCCGAACGCCTTCGGAAACTGGGCATCGCCCTGCCCGCCGCCCCCGATCCCGTGGCCAACTACGTGGGCCGGGTGCAGGCGGGCTCCCTGCTGTTCGTCTCCGGCCAGCTGCCGCTGAAGGACGGCGAACTGGTCTGCACCGGCCAGGCGGGCGGCGCGGTATCCGTCGAAACGGCGCGGGACGCGGCGCGGCGGTGCGCCATCAATTGCATCGCGCAAGCCGCGGCCCATCTGAACGGCGAGCTGGAGCGCGTGGCGCGGGTGGTGAAGCTCACAGGTTTCGTCAACGCCGCGCCGGGCTTCGCCGATCATCCGGCGATCATCAACGGCGCCTCCGATCTGATGGTGGCGGTGTTCGGCGACGCCGGCCGCCACGCCCGCGCCGCCGTCGGCGTCTCTTCCCTGCCGCTTGACGCCACCGTGGAACTGGAAGCGGTTTTCGAAATACGCCAATAAGATCTCGTCACGCCGCCCCTCCACCCGGCACGGCCTTTCCAAGTCCCGCTTCCCCGCCCAACCACCTTACCATCCTCTGGGTGGTTGGGCGGGGGAGCGGGACGGTGGAGTCGGATTTTGCGAACCCTGCACCAGCAGGGACTCGCAAAATCAGATGAAAGCGAGATAGAATGACCGAAAAGAACAATCAGGAGATTCCTTGCCATGACCAGCCCGGCCTATGATCCCGACAACGTGTTCGCCAAAATCCTGCGCGGCGAGATGCCGGCCGAGAAGGTCTATGAGGACGAGCACACCATCGCCATCATGGACATCATGCCGCAGGCCAAGGGCCACACCCTGGTGCTGCCGAAGAAGCCGTCGCGCAACATTCTCGACATCGACCCGGACGACCTGTGCCACGTGATGACGACCGCCCGGAAGATCGCCCGCGCCATCAAGAAGGCGTTCAACGCCGACGGCATCCTCGTCAAGCAATACGTGGAGGCCGCGGCCGGGCAGACGGTGTTTCACACCCACGTGCACGTGCTGCCGCGCTTCGAGGGCGTGCCCCTGAAGCACCACAGCGGCGAAATGGCCGACAGCGACCTGCTGGCGAAGAACGCCGCGGCGATCCGCGCCGCCCTGGCCGAGCTGGAAGACAATCACGCCAGTTAGCGCTAGGGTCTGGTCTCAATAAATGCGTCGATGCCAGCGGCATTTTCGCAAAATAGCGCCGAGTCTTTCTTTC
>DRPD01000101.1 GCA_011374735.1 Thermopetrobacter sp. | reverse complement strand
TCTTCCAGCGTCACCGTCTTCGCCGCCGCATCGAGCGCCGCCACCCGCCCGCGCCGCAGCGCCACGCCCAGCGCGTCGTAATGATCGCCCCGCCGGTGCAGATACGTGCCTTCCTCGCCGATCCTGCCTTCCAGCAGATAGGGGATGGCCATGCGCGAGTAGGGCGCTTCGCCCTCGCCATCGACCAGCGTCACGTCACAGGACGGATCGAGCCGCCGCAACGCCTCCGCCGCCCGCACCGCGGCCGGCCCCGCCCCGATGATCAGGTAATGCATGACCAACCACTCCTCTGCACACGACCCCTACCCGTCATTGCCGGGCTTGTCCCGGCAATCCAGAGCGGCCTGGCGTAACGGGCAAGGATGGCGAAAGAACCGGAACGCCGCCGTATCACCGCACCGCCCGCTGGATTGCCGGCATGAAGCCGGCAATGACGCCTGAAGAATCACTTCCCGCCCACGTCACGCCAGCCCGAAGCGGCTCAGCGTCTCCTGCGTCGGCACGCCGTCCGGCGTCCAGCCGCGCAGCGCGTAGTATTCCGGCAGCATCTTGTCCAGATCGTTGACCCGCCCCTTGGCCGGGCCGGTCTTCGCCGCGTCCTTCAGCAGGCGCTTCGGCAGCGTGTCCTGATCGGGCGTGATGCCGGCCGCGAGGTTGAAGGCGCGCTCCATGTTCCAGATGCGCTCGCCCACCTCCAGCATCTTCTCCACGCTCCAGTCGCCCTCGCACGCCGCGTCCACCTGCGGCGCGATGTCCTCCATCGTCCACGCGAAGGTGGTGAAGATGCAAAGCCCCGACGAGTCCACCGCCGCCGTGGCGTCCTGAAAGGCCTTCACCAGCGCCGCCTTGCCGTCGGTGATGAGCGGATCGGTCTTCTCCGGAATGCCCAGCACCTCCGACGCCACCGTGTAGGAACGCAAGTGGCACGCCCCGCGGTTCGACGTGGCGTAGGTCAGCCCCATGCCCTGAATGCCGCGTGGATCATAGGCCGGGAACTCCTGGCCCTTCACGGTCATCGACAGCTCCGGCTGGCCGAACTTCTCGCACAGCCGCTTGGAGCCAAGCCCCAGCAGCCTGCCGAATTCGGTGCCCTCGCAAATGGCGTCCACCGCCGCCACCAGCGCCTCCGCCGAGCCGAAATTGAGCTTGATCCCGCCGGTGTCCTCGTCGGTCAGGGCGCCGGACTCGTAAAGCTCCATGGCCGCGGCGATGGTCGCCCCGCAGGTGATGGGATCGAGCGCGTGCTCGTTGCAGCGGTAGTTGCAATAGGTCAGCGCCTCCAGATCGTTCACCCCGGTGTCGGCCCCCAGCGCCCAGGCGTTTTCATATTCCAGCCCGCCGGAGGCGTGGTGATACTGCGGCTTGTCCTTCACCGAGAAGTGGGTGGGGTCGATCTTCGAGATGCGCCCGCAGGCGATAGTGCAGCCGAAGCAGCCGGCGTTGCGCACCAGATTGGGTTGGCCGTCGGAGCGGCGCGGTTCGTGCATCGCCTCGCCGGAGATGTCGTTGGCGCCCTCGAACTGCACGTCTCGCGCGTTGCGGGTGGGAAGCGCGCCGATCTCGTTGATGATGTTGGTCAGCACCTGGGTGCCGTAGGTCGGCAGCGCCTGACCGGTCACGGCGTTTTCCGCCAGCACCTTCTTGCCCGCGTCCACCGCCTTCTCGAAGGCGTCCGGGTCATGCACGCTGATGCCCCTGGTGCCGCGCACCGCCACCGCCTTGAGGTTCTTCGCGCCCATCACCGTGCCGACGCCGGAGCGCCCGGCGGCGCGGTGCTTGTTGTTGACGATGGCCGAGAACAGCACACCGGCCTCGCCCGGCACGCCGATGGTGGCGATCTGCAACAGCGGGTCCTGATTCTCGTCGCGGATGGCGTCGTCCACCTCCCACACCGACTTGCCCCACAGGTGCGCGGCGTCCTTCAGCTCCGCCCTGTCGTCCTCCACCAGCAGATACACCGGCTTTTCCGCCTTGCCTTCGAAGATGATCATGTCCCAGCCGGCGTTTTTCAGCTCGGCGCCGAAGTAGCCGCCGGAATTGGAGCAGGCGATGCAGCCGGTCAATGGCGATTTGGTGATCGCCGAATAGCGCGCCGAGGTGGAAGCGCCGGTGCCGGTCAGCGGCCCGGTGGCCAGGATCAGCTTGTTGTCGGCAGAGAGCGGATCCACCTTCGGGTCCACCTCCTCGACGAAATATTTGGTGGCCAGCCCGCGCTGGCCCAGATAGTCCATCGCCCAGTCCATGTTGAGCGGCTCTTCGCGGATGTCGCCGCCCGTCAGATCGACCCGCAGAATCCGTCTCGCCCATGCCATGATTCTCGTCCTCCCGTATATCGTCCCGAATGCGCCGGAAAGAGGCGGCAGCCGTCAGGCATTGGCCTGCGGCGCGGTATCGGTCTTTTCCGCCCAGGCGCGCATCTTCTCGAAGCCCTGCACCGCCGGTTCGGAGAAGATGATGGCCTCCGTCGGGCAGGCCTTCGCGCAGGCCGGATCGCCGCCGCACAGATCGCACTTGATGACCTTGCCGGTGGCCGGTTCGTAGTTCACGGTGCCGAACGGGCAGGCGATGGTGCACACCTTGCAACCGACGCAGGTGGCGGCGTCCACCACCTTCACGCCGCCCTGGTTGGTGATCGCGCCGACCGGGCACACCTGCTGGCACCACGCCTGATCGCACTGGGTGCAGGTATAGGGCACGAAGCGGCCCTTCATGTGAAAGTCGAACACCACGATGCGCGAGCGCGCCGGGTTGAAGGCGCCGGTGTGCTCATGGGAGCAGGCCAGCTCGCACTGCCGGCAGCCGGTGCATTTTCCGGGATCGATGATGAGCGCCATGTCCATGCCGCACCTCCTCCCTGTTGGCAGGTGGACGAAAGATGAATGCGGTGCCGTGTTGACCACGGTCGTTCGCATCGTCAGTGTGGGACGAACGGCGGCGGCCAGTCAATTCATCCGTTCGTCGGGCAGTAACGATACACGATGAAAGGGACGGCATCATGACACGGCGGCAGGGGCGCATCTTCAACGACATCACCGAAACCATCGGCGCCACCCCGCTGGTGCGGCTGAACCGGGTGACGGAAGGGCTGAACGCCGAAGTGCTGGCCAAATGCGAGTTCTTCAACCCGCTCTCGTCGGTCAAGGACAGGATCGGCCTGAGCATGATCGAGGCGCTGCTCGAGGAGGGGAAGATCGGCCCCGGCACGGTGCTTATCGAGCCGACATCGGGCAACACCGGCATCGGGCTGGCCTTCGTGTGCGCCGCGAAGGGCATCCGGCTGACCCTGGTCATGCCCGAGAGCATGTCCATCGAACGGCGCAAGATGTTCCGCCTGCTGGGTGCCGATCTGGTGCTGACCGAAGCAGCGAAGGGCATGAAGGGCGCGGTGGAGGAGGCGGCGCGGCTGATGGAGGCGACGCCCGGCGCCATCATGCCGCAGCAGTTCGAGAACCCGGCCAACCCGGC
>DRPD01000100.1 GCA_011374735.1 Thermopetrobacter sp. | reverse complement strand
GGAAATCGAGAAAGAAGCCCATGATGAACATCACGCCCATCACCAGCAGCATGGCCGCCAGCGTACCGCCGGGGAGGTTGTGCAGGAACTCCTCGATGTAGCGGTCGCCCTCGAAGCCGCGGAAGACGAGGGAGAACATGGCCGCGCCGACGAGGATGACGAAGACCATGGAGGAGATCTGCACCGTGGAACGGCCGACGGAAGCGAGCACCGGCGTGCCGTCGGCGTCGCGGGCGGTGACCGTGCGCTTCAGCGCCACCAGGATGCCGATGACCAGCACCGCCGACAGCGCCAGTGCGATGACGATGGCGATCCAGTCGGTCACGGGGATGACGTCGCGCTGCATGCGCAGGTCGAAGAACCAGGTGATGATGAACAGGGCGAACAGCGAGGCGGCGCCGGCCATGATCCATTTCGCCCGTTTCGGGTCGATCTTGTAGCCGGCCAGCATGGTGGCGCCGACGGCGCCCACGGAGGCCGCCTCGGTGGGCGAGGCGAGGCCGCCGAGGATGGAGCCGAGCACCGCGACGATGAGGATGAGCGGCGCGAACAGCGTGCCCGCCAGCCGCTTGACGAAGGCGCGGCGGTCGCCGGCGATCAGCTCGTCGGCCGGAATGGCCGGCGCCTCCGCCGGGCGCATGGTCGCGAAGGCCACTTGGAAGACGAGATACATGCCCACCAGCAGCAGCCCGGGCAGCAGGGCGCCGGCGAACAGATCGTTCACCGAGACGGTGTCCGGCGCGTAGTTGCCCATGGCGAACTGGGCGTTCTGGAAGGCGATGGAGAGCTGGTCGCCGAGCAGCACCAGCACGATAGAAGGCGGGATGATCTGACCCAGCGTGCCGGAGGCGCAGATGGTGCCGCAGGAAAAGGGGATGTTGTAGCCGCGCCGCAGCATGGTCGGCAGCGACAGCAGGCCCATGGTCACCACGGTGGCGCCGACGATGCCGGTGGAGGCCGCCAGCAGGGCGCCGACGACGGTCACCGAATAGGCGAGACCGCCGGGCAGGGCGCCGAAGGCGCGGCCCATGTTGTCGAGCAGCTCTTCGGCCACCTTGGAGCGTTCCAGCATCACCCCCATGAAGACGAACAGCGGCACCGCCACCAGCACCTCCGAGGTCATGATGGTGAAGATGCGCTGGGGGAAGGCGGTGAGGATGGAGATGTCGAAAACGCCCAGGAGATCGCCGACAAGGGCGAAGAAGAGCCCCGTACCGGCGAGGGTGAGGGCCACCGGATAGCCGAGCAGCAGCAGACCCACCGCGGTGAGGAACATCAGGACGACCATCAGCCCGGAGGAGATTTCCATCACACTTCCTCCCGCAGATGCTCGGGATCCCGCTCCGGGCGGCCGTCGATGCACGGCGGCACGGGATAGTTCGTTTCACGTCCGGCGGCGAAGGTCACGGCCTTGATGAGCATCGACAGCCCCTGCAGGAACATGAGCACGGCGAAGACCCAGATCACCGTCTTGTAGGCCCAGATCAGCGGCAGGCCGGAGACCTCCGTGGAGCCTTCCCACACCTTCCAGGAATTGATCACGTAGTCCCACGACAGCCACAGCGTGGCCACCGACACCGGGAGCAGGAAGACGACGGCGCCGAAGATGTCCACCAGCGCCTTGTAGCGTGGCCGTGCGTCGCCGTAGATGACGTCCACCCGCACGTGGCCGTCATGCAGCAGGGTGTAGCCGGCACCGACCATGAAGATGATGCCGTGCATGTACCAGATGGATTCCTGCAGGGCGATGTTGCCGATGGCGAAGACGTAGCGCATCACCACCACCAGGAACTGCACCAGCACCATGGCCAGCGCGACCCACGCCATGGCGTGGCCGATGCGCTCGTTGATGCGGTCGACGAGGCAGAGGAAGCGCTGCATGGGGGCGTCTCCGGAGAAGGCGGCGCCGGGAGCGGCGCCCGGCTGCTCCGCGACCGGCCGACGGAGGGAGGGCGCGGCCGACCGGGAATGACGGGGAAAGGGCCGGCGCCCGTCACCGGCGCCGGCCCTCCGGCAGCGAACCCGTGGCCGATTACCAGCCGGCCAGCTTGCGCTTCTGGGCGTAGGCCACGTCGGAAATCTCCGTCCAGTGGGCCACGTTGCGGAACTTCATGAAGCTGTCGTAGATCTTCTTGGCCATGGCCGAGGACTTGCCGGCGTCGGCCAGCACGTCCTTGGCGGCGGCGCCGAAGGCCTTGAAGATCTCGTCGGAGAACTGGTGCAGCTTCACCCCGTGCTTGTTGATCAGGGTGCGCAGGGCGGCGCCGTTGTTGGCGTTGAACTCGGCGAGATCGTAGGAGTTCTCCGCCTGGGCGCAGTTGGTGAACAGCTCCTTGTCGGCCTCGGAAAGGGAATCCCACAGCTTCCTGGAGATGCCGAGGCTGAGCATGGTGCCCGGCTCGTGGAAGCCCGGATAGTAGTAGTGCTTGGTGACCTTGTAGAAGCCGAAGGCGAGGTCGTTCCACGGGCCCACCCACTCGGTGGCGTCGATGGTGCCGGCCTGCAGGGCGGGCATGATCTCCGCGCCGGCGAGGGTGAGGGCGGTGGCGCCGATGGCGTTGAGCACCGCGCCGCCGAGGCCGGGCATGCGCATCTTCAGGCCCTTGAAGTCCTCGATGGTCTTCACCTCCTTGCGGAACCAGCCGCCCATCTGCACGCCGGAGTTGCCGCAGGGCAGGCCCTTGACGCCGAACTGGGCGGAAAGCTCGTCCCACAGCTGCTGGCCGCCGCCGAAGTAGAGCCAGGCGTTCATCTCGTTGGCGGTGAAGCCGAAGGGCACGGCCGAGTAGAAGGCGAAGCCCTTGTCCTTGCCCTGATAGTAGTACTCGGCGGAGTGGTAGAGATCGGCGGTGCCCTCCTGCACGGCATCCAGGCACTTCAGCGGATGCACCAGCTCGCCGCCGGCGTAGACGCGTACCTTGTAGCGGCCCTCGGAAGCCTTCTCCAGGCGCCGCGCGAAGCGGTTGGCGGCGGTGCCCAGCCCGGGGAAGTTCTTCGGCCAGGAGGTCACCATCTTGAGCTGCTTCACGCCCTTGGCGATGGCCGGCGCGGCCAGCGGGCCGGCGGCCGCGGCGGCGGTGGCGCCGATACCGGCAGCCCTGATGAACTTGCGACGATCCATGTTCCCGTCTCCCTCAGATGTGCTGTTCTTGCAGCACGGGATCCCGTGCTGGTTTCCGGACAGGTTGGGCCGGCAGGTGATGCGCCGGGCGCGCGGGATGGCGGGGCCTGCCGGCGGTCTCCTGACGATGGCGCGCGCTGGCGTGTTCGCGCGGGCCATCGGCGCGGACCGCGTCTACTAAAGCCCATTGCCGGGAGGCGTTCAAGGACTAATGGCCGCCGTGCCGCCCCTGCGAAGGGCGGACTCAGGCCGCCGCCCGCGCGGCCTCCCCGGGCAGCGGAT
>DRPD01000099.1 GCA_011374735.1 Thermopetrobacter sp. | reverse complement strand
GTTGACGGGCGGGAGCCGCGTGAAAAGACCGACAAGGAAGCGTCAATGGCGAAACGCGCCACTGGCGCTTCTCTTTTTCAGCCAACGCCATTTCCGGGGATCCGCTGTCAGGCGCCGCGCAGCAGGCCGCGGGCGCGCAACGCCTCGGTGATCTCGTCGAGAATGGCCGGGTCGTCGATGGTGGCCGGCATCGTCCATGCCTCGCCGTCGGCGATCCTGCGGATGGTGCCGCGCAGAATCTTGCCGGAGCGCGTCTTGGGCAGCCGCGCCACCGTGATGACCACCTTCAGGGAGGCCACCGCGCCGATCTTCTCGCGGATGCGCCCTACGCATTCCGCCTCGATCCCGCCCGGATCGCGATCGACGCCGGCCTTCAGGACGATGAAGCCGATGGGGATCTGCCCCTTCAGGTCGTCGGCGATGCCCAGCACGGCGCATTCGGCCACGTCCGGGTGGCCGGCCAGCACCTCCTCCATGCCGCCGGTGGACAACCGGTGGCCGGCCACGTTGATGATGTCGTCGGTGCGCGCCATGATGAACAGATAGCCGTCCGCGTCCGCGAACCCGGCGTCGGCGGTTTCGTAATAGCCGGGAAAGCGCGACAGATAGCTTTCCCGGAAGCGCTGATCGTTCCGCCACAGGGTGGGCAGGCAACCGGGCGGCAGCGGCAGCTTGATGCAGATCGCCCCCAGTTCGCCGGCCGCCAGCGGCTGGCCCGCGTCATCGAGTATCGCCACCTCATAGCCCGGCATCGGCACGCCGGGCGAGCCATACCTGCTGGGCAGCAATCCCAGCCCCAGCGGATTGGCGGCGATGGCCCAGGCGGTCTCGGTCTGCCACCAGTGATCGATCACCGGTACCCGCAAATGATGCTCCGCCCATTGCACGGTGTCGGGATCGGCCCGCTCGCCGGCCAGGAACAGCGCCTTGAAGCCGGACAGATCGTATTGGCGGATCAATTCACCCTCCGGGTCTTCCTTCTTGATGGCGCGAAAGGCGGTGGGGGCGGTGAACAAGACCTTCACCCCGTGTTCGGCGATCACCCGCCAGAACACCCCGGCGTCGGGCGTGCCCACCGGCTTGCCCTCGAACACGATGGAGGCGCAGCCGGCCAGCAGCGGGCCATAGACGATGTAGCTGTGGCCCACCACCCAGCCGATGTCCGAGGCCGCCCAGTAGACGTCGCCGGGCTTGACGCCATAGATGTTTTCCATCGTCCAGTTCAGCGCCACCATGTGGCCGCCGTTGTCGCGCACCACGCCCTTCGGCTGGCCGGTGGTGCCGGAGGTGTAGAGGATGTAGAGCGGGTCGGTGGCCGCCACGGGCACGCATTCGGCCATCATGCCATCGCGCTTCGCCGCCTCCATCAGCTCATGCCAGTCGAAATCGCGGCCGTCCCGCAAGTCCGCCGTCACCTGTTCGCGTTGCAGGATGACGGTCTTCTGCGGCTTGTGCGACGCGATGTCGATGGCCTCGTCCAGCAACGGCTTGTAGGCGATCACCCGGCCCGGCTCGATGCCGCAGGAGGCGGACACCACCAGCTTCGGCTTCGCGTCGTCGATGCGGGTGGCCAGCTCGTTGGCCGCGAAGCCGCCGAACACCACCGAATGCACCGCCCCGATGCGCGCGCAGGCCAGCATGGCGATCACCGCCTCGGGCACCATGGGCATGTAGATGACGACCCGATCCCCCTTGCCGACGCCCAGGCCCTGCAACACCGCGGCGAAGCGCGACACTTCCACCAGCAGTTCGGCATAGGTGATGACGCGCTGCGTGCCGCCGGTGATCGGGCTGTCGTAAATCAGCGCCGGCTGATCACCGCGCCCGGCTTTCACATGGCGGTCGATGCAATTGTGGCAGGTGTTGCATTCCGCGCCGGTGAACCAGCGGCCATACACCCCGGCCGCCGGATCGAACACCCGCCGCGGCGGGGTGAACCAGTCGATGCCCGCCGCCGCTTCGGCCCAGAACCCTTCCGGGTCGTCCTGCCAGTGCGCATAGACTTCGTGATACCGGCTCATGATCGTGACCTCTCCACGGACGCCTGATGTCGTCATCCTGAACCTCAAAGCTTATCCGGCGCAAGATCGCCTTAAGGCGAAGCGGCGGCTCAACCCTTCCTTAGTGTCTGGCTGGCAGGATGCGGCGCATCATGCAGGCGAGCGAGACACAGGCCCCTCCCGTGCACGGCGCGCCGCGGCCGCCGCTGGCCGCCGCGCGGGCCTTGATGGCGCGCTTTCTCGGCGGCGAGGACGGCAGGGATCGGGCCGGCGCGGCGCTGACCATGGCCATCCGCGTCGCCTCCGCCGGTCTGGCGTTTCTCACCCAGGTGCTGCTGGCGCGCTGGCTGGGGGCCTTCGAGTTCGGCGTGTTCACCTATGTCTGGGTGTGGGTGAACGTGCTGGGCACGCTGGCGGTGATGGGCTTCTCCACCTCCGCGGTGCGCTTTTTGAACGAATACGCCAAACCGGCCGCGGCGGGGCTGGCGCGCGGCTTTCTGCGCTTCGGCCGGGCGGTGTCGTTCGGCGCCGGGGCGCTGGTCATGCTGGCCGGGCTGTTCATCCTGTGGCGGTTTCCGGGGCTGGCCGATGACCATTACCTGCGGCCGATGATGATCGGCCTGCTGGCCCTGCCGGCCTTCGCGCTGACCGATTTTCACGACGGCACGGGCCGGGCCCGGCAGTGGATCGGGCTGGCCTTCATCCCGCCCTACATCCTGCGGCCGCTGCTCATCCTCGTGTTCACCGGCTGGGCGCTGTGGCTGGGCGGTGAGCGGCAGGCGACACTGGCGGCGACGGCGCTGGTGGCGGCGACGTGGATCACCGCGCTGGCCCAGTTCGCCTTGCAGCAGCGGCGTTTCGCCAGCGAAACGACCGGCGCGGCGCCACGCTATGACGTCGGGCATTGGCTGTGGGTGTCGCTGCCGCTGCTGCTGATGGAAAGCTTCACCCTGTTGATGATGAACATCGACATCCTGCTGCTGGAGCTGTTCGTCACGCCGGAAGGGATCGCCCGCTATTTCGCCGCGGCGCGCACCATGTCGTTCGTGGCCTTCATCCATTTCGCGGTGTCCGCCGTGGCCATGCGGCGTTTCGCGCTGGCCTTCGCCGATCATGACGCGACACGCGCCCGGAGACAGCTTGACCGTTTCCGGGGCTGGATGCTGTGGCCGTCGCTGGCCCTGACAGGGCTGCTGCTCGTCGCTGGGCCGTTCATCCTGTCGCTGTTCGGCCCCGGTTTCGCCACCGCCTGGCCGGTGATGGCGGCGCTGGCGGCGGGTTATCTGGCCCGCGCCCTGGCCGGGCCGGTGGAGGCGCTGCTGGTGGTGTCCGGCCGCCAGAAAGCCACCGCGGCCGTCACCGGTCTCACCGCGGCGCTCAACATCGCCCTCAATCTCATGCTGATCCCCCGTTACGGGCTGTTGGGCGCGGGGCTGGCCACCGGCGTCTCGTTCGTCTTTCAGGCGCTGGCGCTGAGCTTTCTCGCGCGGCGCACCCTGCAACGGGGCTTCGGCGAAACGGCACGAAATTCGCGTGCGAAACGGCCATGAATTGCGCACCGGCCACTTCGGCGTCATTGCAGCCGGCGATTGCGGCCGACGACTGCTGGCTCGACGCCAGCCGCGAACTGGCGCAGTGCGATCAGCCGCTGATCGTGCGCGGCGATCATGGGCAATGCGGCTTTTCCCGCGACTGGCGGTTTCCGCTGCTGGGCGAAGTGTTCTCCAGCCGCTGGGGAGCGTTTTTCTTCCTCGGCCTGCCGCGGCTCGACGCGGCGCATGCGCAAGAGGGCGCGCGGGATCTGCTGCTGGGCCTGCGCCATGCGGGCGCGGCGGTGGCGGAATTCGCCGCCGTGCCGGCGCATGGCCCGGTGATGCGAACGCTGCATGACGTGGCGCGGCGGGAGAACCTGCCCATGTCCGTCATGGCCCGCTGGCGGCGCGCCGCGCTGGACGCCACGCAATCGGTGGAACAGTGGTGGGGGGCGGATGTTTCGCGCAAGCGGCGCAAGGAGTGGAAGCGGCTGAAACGCAAGCTGGATGAAACCGGCGATGTGCGTTTCGAGACGCTGCGACGGGGCGGCGACCTTGCGCCGTGGCTGAATGATTTCCTGAAACTCGAACAAGCGGGCTGGAAGGGCAAGCGCGGCACCGCCATCGCCTGCGATCGGCATCAGACGGCATTCGTGAAGCAGGCGCTCGCCTGTTTTCACCGGCAAGGGCAGTTGCGCTTCTGGCGGCTGATGCGGGATGATGCGCTGCTGGCCACCATGTTCGGCTTCATCGACGGCGCGACGTTGTGGCTGGGCAAGATCGCCTATGACGAGACGGAAGGGAAATATTCGCCGGGGCTGCTGCTGACCATCGAGGCGACGCGGGACATCCTCGCCGACCCGGCGGTCAGCTTCGCCGATTCCGCCGCCGATCCCGATCATCCGATGATCGATCATGTGTGGAAACAGCGTCTGGAGATGGCCGATGTGCTGATCGCCACGCGGCCGATGCGGGCCGCCCGCTGGCGGGCGATCGTCGCCGCGGAACTCTTGCGCCGGGCGGCGCGGGCGCGGGCGAAGCGGCTGTATCACGCCCTGCGCGCTTGACACCACGCCGCGCGGTTGGGCAAGAAGCCCGCCATGATGTCACCGCAACCACTCGTCGCCGTCATCATGGGCAGCCAGTCCGACTGGGCCGTGATGCGCCATGCCTGCGACGTGCTCGACGAACTGGACGTGCCATATGAAGCGCGCATCGTCTCCGCCCATCGCACGCCGGATCGGCTTTATGACTTCGCGCGCACGGCGAAGGAAGCGGGCTTCAAGGTGATCATCGCCGGGGCCGGCGGGGCGGCGCACCTGCCGGGCATGACGGCGGCGCTGACCCCGTTGCCGGTGTTCGGCGTGCCGGTGGAAAGCCGGGCGCTGAAAGGCCACGACAGCCTGCTGTCCATCGTGCAGATGCCGGCCGGGGTGCCGGTGGGTACGCTGGCCATCGGCCGGGCCGGGGCCATCAACGCGGCGCTGCTGGCGGCCGCCGTGCTGGCGCTTTCCGACGCGGCGCTGGCCGGCCGGCTCTATCAATGGCGCGGCGAGCAGAGCGCCGCCGTGGCCGAATTCCCCCATGATGAGGGCGAGGCGTGATGGCCGCGCTGGCGCCCGGCGCCACCATCGGCATCATCGGCGGCGGGCAACTGGGCCGCATGCTGGCGCTGGCCGCCGCCCGGCTGGGGTTCAAGACACACGTTTACGCACCGGCCGGTGACAATCCGGCGTTCGATGTGGCGACCGCTCACACCGAAGCGGCCTATGAAGACGAACGGGCGCTGGCCGCGTTCGCCGACGCGGTGGGTATGGTCACCTATGAGTTCGAGAACATCCCGGCGCATCCGCTGGCCTGGTTGGCGCAACACACACCCCTGAAGCCTTCCGCCGACGTGTTGGCGTTCACGCAGGACAGATGGGCGGAAAAGTCCTTTCTCAGCGATCTCGGCCTTCCCGTGGCGGCGTTCGCCAACGTGGAGACACCGGCCGATCTGGCGGCGGCGGTGGAGCGGGTGGGCCTGCCGCTGGTGCTCAAGACGCGGCGCTTCGGCTATGACGGCAAGGGGCAGGTGATGGTGCGCCGCGCCGAGGACATGGCCGCCGCGTGGGAGCAGCTGGGGCGCGTGCCGTGCATCGCGGAGGGGTTCGTGGACTTCGCCTGCGAGGCGGCCATGATCGCGGCGCGCAATGCCACGGGTGAGATCGTCACCTATGACATGCCGCGCACCGTGCATGAAGATCACGTGCTGCGCCGCTGCCACGTGCCGGCCGGCCTGCCGGCGGGAGTGGAGGCGGCGGGGACGCGGATGGCGCGTCAGATCGCCGAGGCGTTCGATTATGAAGGCGTGCTGGCGGTGGAGTTCTTCGTGCTGCGCGATGATGACGGCGAGCGGCTGCTGATCAACGAGATCGCGCCGAGGGTGCACAATTCCGGGCACTGGACGGAGGCGGCCTGCGCCGTCAGCCAGTTCGAGATGCACATCCGGGCCATCGCCGGCTGGCCACTGCCGGAGCCAGCGCGCCACAGTGATTGCGTGATGGAAAACCTGCTGGGCGCGGAAGCGGACGACTGGCAGAAACCGGCCGCCGAGGACGGCGCGGTGCTGCACCTCTACGGCAAGCGCGAGGCCCGGCCGGGCCGCAAGATGGGCCACCTCACACGGTTGAAGCGGCGTTGAGGCCACGGGCGATCTGTGTTATTATATACGTAATAACGGAGATCGGCCATGCACAAGTTGAAACTCGTCCGGGTTGGCAATTCCACTGCCGTCGTGCTGCCGAAAGAGGTGTTGCACCGGTTGCGGGCGGAACGCGGCGATGTGCTGTATCTGACGGAAACGCCAGATGGTTATCGTCTCGTGCCCCATGATCCCGAATTCGCGCGGCAGATGGAAGAAGCCCGTCGTCTGATGAAACAGCGGCGCAACGCCTTGCGCGCGCTGGCCAGATGAGCGCATGGGTGTGGCTGCATCCGATGGTGGTGCTGGCCATGCATGAAGAGCATCTGGCGGTGCATGGCGGACTGCCGGGCTTGCGTGATCAAACAATGCTGGATTCCGCTCTGGCGCGGCCGCGCAACAAGGCCGCCTATGAAGATGCGGATGCTGCCACCATCGCGGCCGCTGATGCTTGGGGCATCGTGCGCAATCATCCCTTCCATGACGGCAACAAGCGCACCGGCCTTCTGGTGGCGGAGCTCTTTCTGGCCTTGAACGGATATCGGCTGACGGCCGATGATGCGGCCTGTGTGCTCATGTTCGATGCGCTGGCGGCGGGACAGGTGGCGGAAGAAGAACTGGCGGATTGGATCAGGGCACGGCTGGCCCGGCATTGACGCGGGCTTCTTGACAAGGGCGGGCTTTGGTTGGAGATGAAGCCTCGCCGGTTTTTCCAGATGCTCAGCGGAGGTGCAGCACGCCATGGCGCGGCAGTTCATCTATCACATGCAGGGGCTGACCAAGGCCCACAACGGCCGGAAGGTGCTTGAAGACATTCACCTGTCCTTCTACCCGGACGCCAAGATCGGCGTGCTGGGGCCGAACGGGGCGGGCAAGTCCACCCTGCTGCGCATCATGGCCGGCGTGGACAAGGAGTTCGCCGGCGAGGCGTGGCTGGCCGAAGGCGCCACCGTCGGCTATCTGCCGCAGGAGCCGCAGCTCGATCCCGACAAGACGGGTTTGGAAAACGTCATGGAGGGCGTGGCGGAAAAGCGCGCCGTGCTGGAT
>DRPD01000098.1 GCA_011374735.1 Thermopetrobacter sp. | reverse complement strand
AGGCGGTGGTCGCCGGATCGGCGGCACGGGACGCGGCCGGTGCCTGCGCCGCCTCGCCCGCCACGGCCTGGCCGGCGTCACCGGCCGTCTCGTCACTGGCCGCCTCGTCACTGGACACCTTGTCGGCGGCGGCATCGGCGGCCGGCGGCATCGGCATGCTCAGCGCCCGCTCGGTGGAAGAGCCGGCCGGTTGCACGCGCATCCGCGCCGTCTCGGCGGTGTCTTCGGCGGTGTCGGCGTCCGGGCTCGCGGCCGCGGCCTGTCGCCTGGCCGGTTCATCGGCGGTTCCGTCCGATTGGCCGTTGGTGCCGCTGGCCGGGGGCGGCGGCAGCGGCAGCGGCAGGGCGCCCTCGCCGCCTTGCGGGGCCGGTTGCGGCGGCCGTTTCGGCGGCTCCTCGCTGGGCACGATGCGGGTGCCCTTCTCGGCATTGCCGCCGCCCAGGATGCGGTCATAAATCTGCTTGCGCTTGACCGGCGGCGGGGCTTTCGGCTTCGGCGGCACCTTGACCGGCCGCTGCGGCGGCTCCACCACCGGCACCTTGCCCGCCGCGGGGGTCTCGGCGGCCGGCGGCGGGGTGGCGGCGGCCGGGGCGGCGGGTTCGGGCCGCATGGCGCGCAGGTAATACAGCACGCCAAGACCCAACAGGGCGAGGATCAGCACGGCCAGCAGCACCAGCAGCGCCACCTGGCCGCCGCGCTTGGCGCCGGCCTCTTCGTGCAAAGGAGCCTGATGGGCCCCGGCATCCGCCGTGAAGCCGTCCATCAGTTCGCTTTCGAAGGCATCGAAGGCCGGCGTGGGCTGGCCGGACGCGGGCGGCGGCGCCGTGCCGATGGATGGCGGCGGAGTGGCCGGCCGGCGCGGCGGCATGGCGCCGGACGGCGCGGGCGTGTCGGCGAAATTGAACGGCGGACGGGAGCGCGGCGCCCCGGACGGCGCGGCGGCGGGCTTGATGGGCGGCGGTGCCTTCAGGCCCGGCGGGCGCGATGGCGGTGGTGGCGGCATGCCGGGGGCGCCCGGCGTCGCGCCGGGATTGAGGCGCGGCGGCGGCGGCGGCGGAAAACCGGGGCGTGACGACGTGGCGCCAGAAGGCGGGGTGGCGGCGGGTCTGGTGGCGCGCTCGCGGGCCGCGCGTTCCGCCGCTTCGCGCTGCTCACGCAAGCGGCGAGAGAACTCCGACTCCTCACGCGGCGGCGCGGCGCTCTTCGCGGCGGCATCGGTGGCGGGACGCCGCTGCGCCGGTTTCGCTTCAGGCTTGCGCGGCGCCAGCGGCGCCGGGCTCACCACCGGCCGGGTCTTGCCGGCCGGCGCGCCATCCGCCGCCTTGGCGTCCATGGGCTTGCCGCCACGCGCCTTGTGATCGTCGTTCATCTCGTTCATGCCGCTCCAACCTCAAGCTCTGCCCCAGCGCCGTCCGGCCCGGCGTTTTTCTTCCCCGTCTCCTCCGCGCGGCAGCATCTTCACAAGCCGTTACATCTCATCGACGGCCCGGACGCCGAGAATCGACAGCCCATTGGCCAGACAATACCGGATCGCGCGCAAAAATGCGAGACGGGTGCGCATCAACTCCGGATCGTCGGCGACGATAAAACGCAAATGCGGAAATTCCTTGCCCTTGTTCCACAGGGCATGGAAGTCGCCGGCCAGCTCCAGCAGCCAGAAGGCCACCCGGTGCGGCTCATGGGCCGCCGCCGCCTGCTCCAGCAGGCGCGGGAAGGCGGCGATGCGGCGCACCAGGGCGCGCTCCGCCGCGTCGCCGAGGCGCGAGAAATCGGCCGGGCCGCGCAGCTCGTCCGCCGCCACCTCCCGTTCGGCGGCGCGCAGCACCGAACAGATGCGGGCGTGGGCGTATTGCACGTAGAACACCGGATTGTCGCGCGACTGCTCGCGCACCTTCTCGAAGTCGAAGTCCAGCGGCGCGTCGTTCTTGCGGGTCAGCATCATGAAGCGGGTGACGTCGGGGCCCACCTCGTCCACCACCTCGCGCAGGGTGACGAACTCGCCGGCCCGCTTGGACATCTTCACCGGCTGGCCGCCGCGGAACAGGCGCACCAGCTGGCACAGGCGCACCACCAGCCGCACCCGGCCTTCCGACAGCGCCGCGTTGACCGCCTCCAGCCGCTTCGCATAGCCGCCGTGATCGGCCCCCAGCACATAGACCAGCTGATCGTAACCGCGGCCGATCTTGTCGTGCAGATAGGCCACGTCGGCGGCGAAATAGGTATAGCTGCCGTCGGATTTCTTCAGCGGCCGGTCGCTGTCATCACCGAATTGCGTGGCCCTGAACAGCAGCTGCTCGCGATCCTCCCAGTCCTCCGGCGGCTTGCCCTTCGGCGGCGGCAGGCGGCCGACGTAGACCAGGCCACGCTCTTCAAGTTCCTTCAGCGCCGCCTCGATGCGGCCCTCGTCGTGCAAGGTGCGCTCGGAGAAGAACACCTCGTGGGTGATGCCCAGGGCCGCCAGATCGGCCCGGATCAGCTCCATCATCGCCGCGATGGCGACATCGCGCACCAGCGGCAGCCATTCGGCCTCCGGCCTGTCCAGCAGCGCCGGGCCGTATTTCTCCGCCAGCGCCCGGCCGACCGGCTTCAGGTAGTCGCCGGGATACAGCCCCGGCGGAATGTCGCCGATGTCCTCGCCCAGCGCCTCGCGGTAGCGCAAGTATGCGGAGCGGGCCAGCACCTCCACCTGCGCGCCGGCGTCGTTGATGTAGTATTCGCGGGTCACCGCATGGCCGGTGAACTCCAGCAGGGCGGCCAGCGCATCGCCGAACACCGCGCCGCGCACATGCCCGACGTGCATCGGCCCGGTGGGATTGGCGGAGACGTATTCCACATTGACCTTCCGGCCGCGCCCGATGGCGGAGCGCCCGAAGTCCTCCCCGGCCTCGAGCACCGCCTGCAGCAGGCGCGGCCACACCGCATCGTCCAGCCGCATGTTCAGAAAACCCGGCCCGGCCACCTCCACTTGAGCGATGTCGGGATGGCCGGCCAGCAATCCGGCCAGCCGTTCGGCCAGATCGCGCGGTTTCATGCCGGCCTTCTTCGCCAGCGCCAGAGCCGCGTTGGTGGTCACGTCACCATGCGCGGGATCGCGCGGCGGCTCGGTGGCGATGTTTGAAAAATCAGTATCCCGCGGCAGTTCGTTCATGTCCCGCATGCGCTCAAGCGCGGCGCTGACATGATCCCTCACCAGTTGAAAGATGTTCATGAGGTCATCCGGTTCGGCAATGCTGCATCCGAGGGGCGCTTAGCCCAATCCCGCATCGAGGTCAAACAGGCGCTTGTGCTGGCGGATGGCGTAGGTGTCGGTCATGCCGGCGATGAAGTCGCACACCTGACGCTCGAAGCGCGCCTCCTCGGCCGCCAGGGCGCGGCGACGCCAGTCGTCGGGCAGCAGGCCGGGGTCGTTCACGTAGGCGGTGAACAGGTCTTCGAGAATGCGCCGGGCGCGGCGCATGCGCTCCATGACCCGCTCGTGGCGATAGACGCGGGCGGTGAGGAAGGATTGCAGGCGGCGCACGTTCTCGCGCATCTGCGCGGAGAAGGCGACCAGCGGCCCATCCAGGGCGCGCACGTCATCGGCGGTTTGCGGCTTCAGCTTCTCCATCCGGCGCCGGGTTTCGT
>DRPD01000097.1 GCA_011374735.1 Thermopetrobacter sp. | reverse complement strand
CGATCTCGCGGTTGCGGGCGTCCACCAGCACGAAGGTGGGCGAATAGCGCACGCCGCGGATGCCGGACAGCTCCTTCGGCACGCGATGCATGTTGACCCGCCGCAGCGGGGCGCGCCTGCCCTGCTTCGTCTTGTGATAGACGCGGCCGACCTCGCGCTTCCACACGGCGCAGGTGGGGCAGCCCTTGATCTCGAACATGATCAGGCGCAGACCGCCACCGGCCGGCGCGATGGACGGCGCGGCGGCCAGCACCGGCAAGGTGGAGGCAAGGGCCAGCAGGTGGCGGCGGGTGATGGGGCGGGTCATGGCTCGTCTCCTCGTCTGGTGGCGCGGCGGATGATGCGCGCCGGGGTCTTACGGCACTGGCGCATGCAGCGCGGCACGGCGCGGCGGGGCGGCGGCCGGCGGCGGAAGCCCGCCTGGTTGGGCATGCGCACGCGCGGCAGCGTATGCATATCGGCGATGAAATCGCCAGTCACAATGCCGTTAAGCTCCAGAATGTGGGCGGTCAGGGCGTAGGTTTCATCATCGCTCAGGGTGTTGCCATGGCCCAGCGGCATGGCGCGGCGGATGTAGTCGAACAATGTCGGCGCATAGGGCCAGAAGGAGCCGACGGTGCGCCGGGGCCGGTCGCCGCGCAGGCTGTCCTCGCCGCCGATGAGGGCCGGCATGCGGCCCGCGCCCTCGCCGAATTCACCGTGGCAGGCGGCGCATTTCTCCGCGTAGATGGCAGCGCCCTGCTCCACCGCGCCCTTTCCGGGGGGCAGGCCCGCGCCGTCGGCGCGCACGTCGCGATCCAGCGCGGCGATCTCCGCCTCCGTCGCCGGTGTGCCGATGCCGGCCAGCGCCGGCGTGGCGAACAGGACGGCCGCCAGGGCCGCGGTTTCAATCCACTTCCACATGGCGCACCGTTCCGTCCTTCGCCACCCGCCAGGTGGTGATGGAATTGTTGTGATAGATGCCCGTCTCGCCCTTCAGGCGGCGGTTTGCGGCCAGGGTGGGCTGGACGTTGCCCTTCTCGTCGACGGCGCGGGATTGCAGCAGCCATTGCTCGCCGCGCCAGTTGACGGGCAGGCGGAAGCGGGTCAGGCTCTTCGGCAGCACCGGCTGCTGCAAGCGGGCCGGCCGCCAGTTCATGCCGCCGTCAAAGGAGACGTCCACCGCCGTAATAAGGCCGTGGCCGGACCAGGCGAGGCCGGAGAGTTGATGCACGCCCTTGCCCGGCAGCGGCCTTTCCGGGCTGGGGCTGGTGATGACGGAGTTGACCTCCTGCACGAAGGTGAACAGATCGGCTTTGCCGTCGGGGCGCAGATCGGCATAACGGGCGGTCTCCTCGCGGGTCATCCACGGTTTGTCGCCGACCTCGATGCGGTGCAGCCATTTCACGTGGGCCGCGCCCTCCACGCCGGGCACGACGAGGCGCAGGGGATAGCCTTGCTCCGGCCTGATGGCCTCGCCGTTCTGGGCGAAGGCGAGCAGCGCCTCTTCGGCCAGCTCCAGCGGCAGGGAGCGGGCGAAACCGGCGGCGTCGGCGCCTTCGGTGAGCAGCCAGGCGGCGCCGTCTTGCAGGCCGCAATACTCCAGCACATCCATCAGCCGCACGCCCGTCCATTCGCTGCAGGAGAGCATGCCGTGGGTGAAGCGCACGGCATTGACGGTGGGGCCGCGCCAGCGTGGCGCGCCGTTGCCGGCGCATTCGATGAAGCAGATGCGCGAGTGGATGGGAAAGCGGCGCAGATCGTCCAGGCGGAAGATGGTGGGGCGCTTGACCAGGCCGTGGATGAGCAGGCGGTGGCTTTGCGGCGCGATGTCCGGGGCGCCGGCGTGATGGCGGACGAAATGCAGACCGTTGGGGGTGATGACGCCTTCCAGATCGGCCAGCGGCGTGAAGCTGACGGCGGAAAGGGGGGTGGAGAACATGCGCGGCAGGAGGCGGCGGACGACGGATTTCTCATGGGGCGACGGCAGGCCATAGGGCGCGGCGTCCACCCCCCTGCCCGGCCGCGTCATGGCGGGCGGCACCTCGGCGCGGGCCATGCCGGCGCCGGTGCCGATGGCCAAGGCGGCGGCCGATCGCAGCAAGGCGCGGCGGCTGGTCCTGCCAACCCCGCCAGCCGCCTCAGGTGACGAGCCGGACGTTGCCGCCGGGGATGTCCTTGATGACCTTCCTGTCACGAATGTAGTCCTTGACGATCTCCCACACCGGCGGGCCCTCGACACCCTCGTTGACCGATGCCCAGCCGGAGACGACATATTT
>DRPD01000096.1 GCA_011374735.1 Thermopetrobacter sp. | reverse complement strand
GCATGTAGATGCGGCCCACCGTCACCGGCCGGTCGAAGGCCTCGCCGGTGCGCCCGTCATACAGCGTCACCTGCCCCGAAGCGTCATGCCCGGACATCTCCAGCAGCCGGTTGATCTGTTCCTCCGGCGCCCCGTCGAACACCGGCGTGGCCACCGGCACGCCCTTGCGCAGCAGCTGCGCCATTTCCACCAGCTCGTCGTCGTCGGCCGCCTTGATCCGCTCCTGCTCCCGCGGCTTGTCATAGACCTCCAGCAGCCACTTGCGCAGCGCCTTCAGCACGCCCGCCTTGTGGGTGGTGTTCCACTCGTCGAGCATCGCCGAAATGCGCCGCCCCAGGCCCTCGGAGGCCCAGCCCAGATGGGTTTCGAGAATCTGCCCGACGTTCATGCGCGACGGCACGCCCAGCGGGTTGAGCACGATGTCCACCGGCGTGCCGTCTTCGAGGAACGGCATGTCCTCTTCCGGCAGGATGCGCGACACCACGCCCTTGTTGCCGTGCCGGCCGGCCATCTTGTCGCCGGGCTGGATCTTGCGCTTGATGGCCACGAACACCTTGACCATCTTCATCACGCCCGGCGGCAGCTCGTCGCCGCGTTGCAGCTTCTCCACCTTGTCGAGGAAGCGTTCCTCCAGCCGCTTGATGGTGTCCTCGTATTGGCGCCGCATGGCGTCCAGCTCTTCCTGCGCCTTGTCGTTCTTCAGCGCGATGTCCCACCACTGCGACTGCGGCATGGCGTCCAGCAGCTCCGCCGTGATGCGCCCCTTCACCTGGCGCCCTTTCGGCCCGGAGACGGCCTCCTTGCCGGACAGGAACTCGCGCAGCCGGGTGAAGGTGTTGCGGTTCAGGATCAGCAGCTCGTCGTCGCGGTCCTTGGCCAGCCGTTCGATCTCCTCGCGTTCGATGGCCAGCGCGCGTTCGTCCTTCTCCACCCCGTGGCGGTTGAACACCCGCACGTCCACCACCGTGCCCGACACCCCCGGCGGCAGCCTGAGCGAGGTATCGCGCACATCCGACGCCTTCTCGCCGAAGATGGCCCGCAGCAGCTTCTCCTCCGGCGTCATCGGGCTTTCGCCCTTCGGCGTGATCTTGCCCACCAGGATGTCGCCGGGGCGCACTTCCGCGCCGATATAGACGATGCCGGCCTCGTCGAGGTTCTTCAGCGCCTCCTCGCCGACGTTGGGGATGTCGCGGGTGATCTCCTCCGGCCCCAGCTTGGTGTCGCGCGCGCTGATGTCGAATTCCTCGATGTGAATGGAGGTATAGACGTCCTCCTTCACGATGCGCTCCGACAGCAGGATGGAATCCTCGAAGTTGTAGCCGTTCCACGGCATGAAGGCGACCAGCACGTTCTGGCCCAGCGCCAGCTCGCCCAGCTCCGTGGACGGCCCGTCGGCGATGATGTCGCCGGCCGCCACCACGTCGCCCTTCTGCACCAGCGGCTTCTGGTTGATGCAGGTGTCCTGGTTGGAACGCTGGAACTTGCGCAAGGTGTAGATGTCCACCCCCGGCGCGGTGGGATCGGTTTCCTCCGTGGCCCGGATGACGATGCGCCTGGCGTCCACCTGATCGACCACGCCGGCCCGCCGCGCCGTCACCGCGGCGCCGGAATCGCGCGCCACGCGGGCCTCCATGCCGGTGCCCACCAGCGGCGCGGAAGCCTTCAGGAGCGGCACCGCCTGGCGCTGCATGTTGGAGCCCATCAGCGCCCGGTTGGCGTCGTCGTTCTCCAGGAACGGAATGAGCGCCGCCGCCACCGAGACGATCTGCTTCGGCGACACGTCGCAGAACTCCACCTTGTCGGCCGGCACCATCTGCACGTCGCCCTGATGGCGCACCAGCACCAGATCGTCGGTGATGCGCCCGTCCTTATCGGTGGCCACGTTGGCCTGCGCGATATGATAACGGCTTTCCTCCATCGCCGTCATGAACACCACCTCGTCGCTCAGCCGCCCGTTCTCCACCTTGCGGTAGGGGCTTTCGATGAAGCCATACTTGTTGACCCGCGCGAAGGTGGCCAGCGAGTTGATGAGGCCGATGTTGGGCCCTTCCGGCGTCTCGATGGGGCAGATGCGCCCGTAATGGGTGGGGTGCACGTCGCGCACCTCGAAGCCGGCCCGTTCGCGCGTCAGGCCGCCGGGGCCGAGCGCCGAGAGGCGCCGCTTGTGCGTCACCTCGCTCAGCGGGTTGGTCTGGTCCATGAACTGCGACAGCTGGCTGCTGCCGAAGTACTCCTTGACGACCGCGCTGACCGGCTTGGCGTTGATGAGGTCGT
>DRPD01000095.1 GCA_011374735.1 Thermopetrobacter sp. | reverse complement strand
CACACGCAGGTCTGGCCGGTGTTGCGGTATTTGCTGGCCAGCGCGCCCTCCGCCGCCATGTCCAGATCGGCGTCGTCGAAGACGATGAACGGCGCGTTGCCGCCCAGCTCCAGCGCCACCTTCTTCACCGTGTCGGCGCACTGGCGCATCAGGAGCTTGCCCACCTCCGTGGAGCCGGTGAAGGTGAGCATGCGCACGTCATCACTGGCGCTCAGCGTGCGCCCGATCTCTTCGGGCTGGCCGGTGACGATGTTGAACAGCCCCGGCGGCAGCCCGGCGCGCATGGCCAGCTCGCCCAGCGCCAGCGCGGAGAGCGGCGTGTCCTCCGCCGGCTTCAGCACCACCGCGCAGCCCGCCGCCAGCGCCGGGCCGGCCTTGCGGGTGATCATCGCGTTGGGGAAGTTCCACGGCGTGATCGCCGCCACCACCCCCACCGGCTGGCGCAGCACCATGATCCGCGCATCATCGAAGGGGGAGGGCACCACCTCGCCATACAGCCGTTTCGTCTCCTCCGCCGCCCATTCGATGAAGCCCGCGCCATAGGTCACCTCGCCGCGCGCCTCCGCCAGCGGTTTGCCCTGTTCGCGGGTCATGATGAGCGCCAGGTCTTCGGCATGTTCGAGGATCAGTCCGTGCCAGCGTTTCAGCACCGCCGCGCGCTCCTTCGCCATCAGCCGCGCCCACGCCTTCTGCGCCTGAACCGCCGCGGCGATGGCCCGTTCGGTGTGCGCCGCGCCGCAATCGGGCACCCGCGCGATCACTTCCCCGGTGGCCGGATCGCGCACCTCCATCCATCCGTCAGCCGTCACCCATTCGCCGCCGATCAGGCAGGCGTCTTTGATGAGCGACACGTCCTTCAATTGCCTTGCGACTGGCGCATCCATGACGAACCTCCTCTTGTCGCCGCCATTTTGCGCCCGGCGCGGCCGCTTGCGCAAGCGGTGGCGGGCTGCTACCTGCCTGCAGCATGAAACCCCGCACCATCGTGTTCGATCTCGACGGCACGCTCGTCGATACCGCGCCCGATCTGGCCGCCGTGGCCAACGCCATGCTGGCCGAACGGGCCGCGCCGCCGTTGGCCGCCGACGTGGCCCGCGTCACGGCGGGGCAGGGGGTGCGCGCCATGATGGGGGCCGGGCTGACGGCCGCCGGCCTGCCGTTGCCGGAAGAAGACGAATGGCCGGCCATCATTGACGACTTCATCGCCCGCTATGTCGCCCGCATCGCCGAAAGCTCCCGCCCGTTCAAAGGCATGCCGGAGGTTCTGGAAACGCTCTTGCAGCGTGGCCACACCCTGGCGGTGTGCACCAACAAGCGCCGCGATCTGGCCGAGGAGCTGCTGCGCGCGCTCAACATGGTGAAGCCGTTCGCCGCCATCGTCGGCGGCGCCTGCGTGGACGTGCGCAAGCCCCACCCGAAACCGCTGCTGCACGCCATCGAGCTGGCCGGCGGCGAGGTATCCACCAGCCTGTTCATCGGCGACTCCACCGCCGACATCGAAGCGGCGCGAGCGGCCGGCGTGCCGTCGGTGCTGGCCGCCTGGGGCTATCTGCACCAGCCGCCGGAAGCCTACGGGGCCACCCACATCGCCCATGCCCCGCGCGATCTGCTGGCCCTGTGACACCCATCCCCCAATCGTCATTACCGGGCTTGCCTGTCCCCGGGCCTGACCCGGGGATCCCGGTAATCCAGAGCAACGGGCACAACGGTTATCGGTATGCCGGTGCGTTTTCGCGACCCAAGGCGCACATGACTCTGGATTGCCGGCACGGAGGCCGGCAATGACGTTGGGGAGAGGTGGGAAGCCGGGTTTCAGGCCGCAAACACATGTGCCTGTGGGCTGAGACCCCGGCTTGCGCCGGGGTGACGGGAAAATCGTTGCCTGAATGCGTCATGCCCGCGAAAGCGGGCATCCATGCGGCATATCGGATTGGCTGGGCGGCCTGGCGGAGATATTGGAAGCGCCGGAACCACTTCTGCACCGCCCTTCGTTTTGAGAGTCGGCATGGACTCCCGCTTTCGCGGGAGTGACGAAAGGGGGCGGGAGTGACGAAAGGGGGCGGGAGTGACGAAAGGTCGCCGGCATGGCGTGTATCCACATGGTGTCGTGATCAGCCGCGCCGCCCGCTGGATTGCCAGCATGAATCCGGCCACGACGGAAAACGGGAAGCGCATGGCCGCAATACTTGCCGCCACCGCCGTT
>DRPD01000094.1 GCA_011374735.1 Thermopetrobacter sp. | reverse complement strand
TCGTCCAGCCCCAGCTGGTTCTTGCAGTAATCGGCGTCGGCCCAGGCGCGGATGCAGCCGATCACCTGAGCGGCGAAGGCCTCGTTGATCTCCCAGTAGTCCACCTTGTCCACACTCAGATCGTTGCGTTGCATGACGGGGGTCATGGCGTGCACCGGGCCCAGCCCCATGGTGCGCGGATCGTTGCCGGCCCATTCGCAATCGACGATGCGGCCCAGCACCTCCAGCTTGTGGGCCTTCACCGCCTCCTCGCTGGCCAGCAGCAGCCACACGCCGCCGTCGGTGATCTGCGAGCTGTTGCCGGCGGTGACCTGGCCGAACTTGCGGTCGAACACCGGGCGCAGTTTGGCCAGCTTCTCCACCGACGAGTCGGGGCGCACGCCTTCATCAAAGTCGTGCACCGTGCCCTTGTTGCTGATGATCGGCTCCAGCTCCTCCAGATGGCCGTTGGCGTGGGCGGCGGCCAGCCGCTGGTGGCTTTGCACGGCGAAGGCGTCCATCTCCTCGCGGGTGATGTTGAACATCCAGGCCACCTCCTCCGCCGTCTGGCCCATGGACATGCCGACGGTGTGGTCGGTCAGCCCGCACAACAGGCCGATGACCGGCTTGAGCATGGCCGGGCGGAAGGAAGCGATGGCCTTCAGCTTGTCCGGCAGCTTGCGGGCGGTGGACAGGCGGCCGAAGAAGCGCACCGCCCGGTCATTGAACAGCAAGGGCGCGTGGCTCATGGCCTCCACGCCGCCGGCCAGCACCAGATCGGAACGCCCGGCGGCGATGTGGCGGGCCGCGGTGTCCAGCGCCTGCATGCCGGAGCCGCAGTTGCGCTGCACGGTGAAGGCCGGCACGCGCTCGTCGATGCCGGCGCGCAGGGCGGCGACGCGGGCGATGTTGGCCTCATAGGCGCTGGGGTTGACGCAGCCCAGGATCACCTCGTCCAGATCGCCCGGATCGATCGGCTGGCGGTTCAGCAGCGCTTGCGCGGCGCGCATGGCCAGCTCGGAGGCGGTGAACGGGCCCGGCTCGTTGCCGGCCTTCAGAAACGGCGTGCGCGCGCCGTCCACGACATACACCGGCCGTCCCGTCATTTTCGGCATGTCAGTTCCTCTTGCGCGAAGTCGTCCACGTCGATCACGGCGCGCATGTCTTTCAGCGCCTGTTTCATGAAGGCGGCGTCATCGGCGGAGATGATGCCGGCCTGGCTGGCATATTCGGCCATATCCGCCCCCGGTGGCAATGCCTCGTTGCGTTCCTTCATCGTCTTGCGGATGCGCTTTTGCAGTTCCTGCAGGCGGCCGGCGGTGGCGAAGGCGCGCATCAGATCGGCCACCGGGTCGCCCACCTCGTCCTCGGGCGGCAGGTAGATGCCGCGGGTCAGGCGGGCGCGGGCCTTCGAGGCCGGATCCTGCAACAGCTCGGCCACCTTGCGGCCGGTGCGGTCATCGGGCCGGCGGAAGCGGCAGCCCAGCGGAAAGACGACCCACTTCAGCACGCGGCCGACAATGGGCACGGGGTAGTTGTCGCACAGGGCGCGCAGGCTTTCCTGCATGCGCCACAGGCACCAGTCGGCGGCGAAGCGCATCAGCGGCTCGTCTTCCTTCGGCTGCTGCTGATCCTCGAAACGCTTCAGCACGGCGGAGCCGAGATAGAGATAGCTCAGCACGTCGCCCAAGCGCGCCGAGACGTGTTCGTGGCGCTTCAGCGAACCGCCCAGCACGCCCATGGAGACATCGGTGGCGAAGGCCAGGGCGGCGGAGAAGCGGGCGAAGTGCTGGAAATAGCGCGCATGGGGGCCGCGCACCGGCGTGCCGGCGAGGCGCGAGCCGGTGAGCGCCAGCAGGAAGCTTCGCGCCTTGTTGCGGCCGATGTGGCCGAGATGGGCGAACAGCAGCTCGTCGAAACGTTCCACGGCGTCAGGCGCGTCGCCGCTGGCCACTTCCATTTCCTTCAACACGAACGGGTGGCAGCGGATGGCGCCCTGGCCGAAGATGATCATGCTGCGGGTGAGGATGTTGGCGCCTTCCACGGTGATGGCCACCGGCAGCGACTGATAGACGCGGCCGAACATGTTCTTCGGGCCCAGCACGATGCCCTTGCCGCCTTGCACGTCCATGACGTCGTTGATGGTGGCGCGCAGGATTTCGGTCAGGTGGTATTTCATGATGCCCGACACGACGGCCGGCTTCACGCCCTGATCGAGGCCGGCCAGGGTGAGATTGCGCGCCGCGGCGGCGACATAGGCCAGGCCGCCGATGCGGGCCAGCGCCTCCTGCACGCCCTCGAAACGGCCGATGGGCAGGTTAAACTGCACACGCACCGCGGCATAGGCGCCGCCGGCGAAGGCGGCCATTCTGGCGCCGCCGGTGGACATGGCGGGCAGCGAGATGCCGCGCCCGGCGGCCAGCGCCTCCATCAGCATGCGCCAGCCCTTGCCGGCGTATTCGGGGCCGCCGATCAGGTAATCGAGCGGCACGAACACGTCCTGGCCGCGCACCGGGCCGTTCATGAACGGGACGTCGAGCGGCCAGTGGCGGCGCTCGGCCTCCAGGCCCGGCGTGTCGCGGGGGATCAGGATCAGCGACAGGCCCGGCTCCTTCTCCTCGCCCAGCAGGCCGTCCGGGTCATGCATGCGGAAAGCCAGGCCGATGAGGGTGGCGACAGGGGCCAGCGTGATGTAGCGCTTGTCGAAGGTGAGGCGCACGCCCAGCACATCCTTTTCACCTCGCCACTCGCCCTTGCAGACGATGCCGTAATCGGGAATGGCCCCGGCGTCGGAGCCGGCCAGCGGGCTGGTGAGCGCGAAGCAGGGAATGTCGCGGCCATCGGCCAGGCGCGGCAGCCAGCGCCGCTTCTGTTCGTCGGTGCCGTAATGCAGCAGCAGCTCGCCCGGGCCCAGCGAGTTGGGCACCATGACGGTGACGGCGGCGGTGATGCTGCGGGTGGAGAGCTTGACCACCACGGCGGAATGGGCGGCGGCGGAAAAGCCCAGCCCGCCGTATTCCTCCGGGATGATCATGCCGAAGAACTTGTGCTTCCTGAAATGATCCCACAGATCGGGCGGCAGATCCTTCAGCTCATGAGTGATCCGCCAGTCGTCGATCATGCGGCAGGCTTCCTCGACGGGGCCGTCAAGGAAGGCCTGTTCGCGCTCGCTCAAGCGGGCCGGCGGGACGTTCAGCAGCTTCTTCCAGTCGGGATCGCCGGAGAACAGCTCGCCGTCCCACCACACGTCGCCGGCCTCCATGGCCTCGCGCTCGGTGTCGGACAGGGGCGGCAGCATCCTGCGGAAGGCGCGCAAGGCGGGCGCGGAGATCAGCCGCTGGCGCAGTTGCGGCACATTGAGCACGGCCAGCACCGCCAGCACGACGATCCACAACAGCGCCAGCCAGAAACCGGAAGCGGCGAACAGCAGGGAGGCGGCCAGCAAGGCGGCGGCGATGACGGCGGAGGCCAGCGGCAGGGACAGGCCCAGATAGCTGGTGGCGGCGATGGCGACGGCGAGGGTGACGAGAATCCACACCATGACCTTGAGAGTCCCGGCTTGATGGAATGTGATTCACATTATCACGACGCACCAATTCCGCGCCAGTCAAATACGCCTGCGGAAATATTGACCTTTAGGTCAATAACGTAAGGTCACACGCCGCGGCCGCCAGGGCGGGCCAGCTGCGCGGCCCGATCCAGATCGTCCGGGCGGTTGATGTTGAAGAACGGGTCGTGGGCATGGACGGGAAAGTCGGCCACGGCCAGCCGGTGACGGGCGGTGAACAGATCGATCTTGCGCAGATCCTCGTCGATCAGGGCGCGGGCCAGATCGCCGGCCACGCCCAGCGCCCACAGGCCGAACACCGGATGACGGCGGCCGCCGCTGGCCGCCACGGCCAGCGGCGCCTCGGCCGATTGCGCGGCGGCGCGCAGGCGGGCCGCCAGATCGGGGGGGAAGAACGGCGTATCGACGGCCACCGACAACAGCCAGCCGGGGCGTGGCGTCAGGCCGCGCGCCCAGCGCAGTCCGGCCAGGACGCCGGCCAGCGGCCCGGCGAAGCCGGGCAGCGGATCGGGCAGCACCGGCAGGCCGTGGCGGGCCAGCTCACCGGCCCGCTCGTTGGCGCTGATGGCCATTTCCCCCACCTGCGGCGTCAGGCGGGCGATCACATGGGCGATGAGCGGTTTGCCGGCCAGCGGCAGGAAGGCCTTGTGCCGCCCGTCGAACCGCCGCGCCCGGCCGCCGGCAAGGATGACGGCGGCGATGTCGGCGTTCGCGCCGCTGCTCACGGCAGCAGCTCGCCGCTCAAATAGGCGCGGGCCTCGGCGGTCGCCGGGCGGCGGAAGAAGGCGGCGGCGGGGCCGTTTTCCAGCAGACGGCCGCCGTGCAGGAACAGCACCTCGTCGGCCAACCGCCGGGCCTGGGCCAGATCGTGGGTGGCGAAGACGATGGTGGTGGAGGCCTCGTGCAGGGCGTTCATGATCCCCTCCACCTCCAGCGTCGAGGCCGGGTCGAGCGAGGCGGTCGGCTCGTCGAGAAACAGCACCGCGGGCTTCAGCAGCCAGGCGCGGGCCAGGGCCAGCTTCTGCTGTTCGCCGCCGGACAAGGCGCGGGCCGGGCGGCCGGCCAGATGATCCAATCGCACCCGCTTCAGCACCCGCGCGATGCGCTGGCGGGCCTCGGCGGCGGGGGTGCGGCGCGCTCTTAAGACATGCATCAGATTGTCGCGCACGGAGCGGCGCAACAGCAGCGGGCGCTGGAAGACCATGGCCTGGGCCAGCCGGCGGCGGTGCGCGTCGGCGCCGTCCGGCCCGCGCCAGACGATGCGCCCGGCGGTGGGCTTGAGCAGCCCGTGGCAGAGGCGCAACAGCAGGCTCTTGCCGGCGCCGTTGTGGCCCAGGATGACGGTGCGGTGATGGGGGCGGATGGTGAACGTCACCTCGTCGATCAACCGCTTGCCCGGCACCTCGTAGGTCAGCCCCTGCACGGTCAGCGGCAGGATGGTGTTGCGGTTCCTCGCCGGGCGGCCGTCGGCGCGCAGCCGCTTGACCGGCGGCGGGGCCTCGGCGCCGGGCCTTGCGCCCGCCGCTTGTTGATGCGGAAAGCGGATGATGCGGCTCATGGCTGTCGTTCCGGGCCGTTATCGGGGGCTGCGCGCCGCACGGGATACGGACGGCAAGGATGTCACATGCAAGAGGGCGGCGCAAGCGGCCTTCTCTTGCCCCGACCCACCGCTTGCGGCTAAAACGACGCCCGGGATAACGGGGCCAGAGCGGAAAAGGGCGATGGGGGCAAACATCCGCCACATCCTGATCACCATCATCATGCTGACGGTGGGCTTCTTCGCCGCCGTGGCGGGGCTGAACTATCTGGATTCGCAAAAGACCCATGTGCTGGTGCTGGGCGGCGGGGCGCGCGGCAGCGAGGCCTTCACCATGGCCGCCGCCATCGCCCGGCTGGCGGAGAAATACGACCCCAAACTGAAGATCATCGTCGCGGAAACCGGCGGTTCGGGGCAGAACAACCGGATGCTGCAACAGCAGCTTCTGCAACTGGCGACGATCCAGGCGGACAGCCGCACCCCTGCCAGCGTGCGGCTGATCACGGCGCTTTATCCGGACGCCTTCCAGCTGCTGGTGCGGGCCGACGCGGGCATCAATTCGGTGGCCGATCTGCGCGGCAAGACCATCGCCCTGCCCGGCAAGTCGAGCGGTCAATACCGCTCGTTTCTGTTCCTGACCCGTCATTACGGGCTGCTGCCGCGTGACATGAAGCTGATCTCGATGTCGGCCAAGGCGGCGGACTGGGCGATGCTGAAAGGCGGGGTGGACGCTCTGTTCCGGGTGCGCGCGCCAGGCAATCAGGCGCTGAAGAGCATCATCCACGCCAGCGACGTGAAGCTGCTGCCGATCGAACAGACCAAGGCGCTGAGGCTGATCCGGCCGGCGCTCAGCGAAGGGTTGCTGCCGGCCGGCTCCTATCGCGGCGCGCCGCCGGTGCCGGAAAAGGATCTGCCGGTGCCGGTGGTGCAGCGGCTGCTGGTGTCCTCGTCGCACGTGGCGCCGGCCTTGATCGAGCGCCTGACGCGGCTGATCTATGAATACCGCCGCGAGCTGGCGGAGCGCACGCCGCTGGCCGGATTCATCGCCGAACCCGCCGATCTGTCGCGCTATCCGCTGCCGCTGCATGAAGGGGCGAGGCGCTATTACGAACGCGACAAGCCCTCCTTCCTGCAGGAAAACGCGGAGGTGTTCGCCTTCTATCTGACGCTGCTGGCCGGCGCGGTGTCGCTGCTGCTGCAATTCAACAACCGCACCCAGAAGGCGCGGGTGGACGCCTACAACCGCGAGCTGATCGCCATCTACAATCAGGCGGTGACCGACGACGACCCGAAGGAGGAGGCGTATCGCGACAAGATGATGGAGATCTTCGCGCGGGTGCTGAAGGATTCCGAAGACGGCTACATCAGTTCGGAGGGTTTCGAGTTCCTGTCCTTCGCCTGGGACGAGCTGAACGACGCCATCATCGACGCGGTGCGCGAGAAAACCGGCCGGGGGCGCGCCCGGCCGGCCGGGAGGCGCCCATGAGGAGACGTCCATGAGCCGCAAGCCGATCATCTTCGACACCGGCGAGAAGGCGCGCAAGGCGAAGCGCTTCAACCGCCTGCTGCGGCTGGGGCTGGTGGGGCTGGCGATCGCCGCCATCGCCGGCGCTTCGGTCTATTTCTACGGCATCTGGCGGGCCGAGGAGCGCGCCGCCACGTTGCGCCTGCACACCATCACCGAATTGCGCCGTTCGGCCCTGAAACGGTTTCTCAACTCCCATGCCCGGGAAACGGCGCTGTGGGCCAACAACGGGAAGATGCGCAAGGTCGCGGTGGAGTTCATCACCCACTGGAAGAAGATGACGCCGGCGGAACGCTCCGGCATGCGGCACCGCTTCATCGACGCCAAACTGCGCAAGGGCGACGACAAGAAGATGAAGGAGCCGGGCGACGCGTTCTTCGACTACAACGACCTGCACGCGCTGGTGATCGGCGAGATGCGCAACTTCATGGCCCATCATGGCTATTACGACATCTTCTTCTTCACGCCGGCGGGCGATCTGGCCTTCTCGGTGGCCAAGGAGGATGATTTCGGGCGCCATTTCGCCACCGGCGGCGGCGCTTATGCGGACAGCGGCCTGGGGCGGGCGTTTCGCCGGGCGATGGCGTTGAGCGGCAAGAACAAGGTGGTGTTCGAGGACTTCAGGCCCTACGCGCCGAGCAACGGCGCGCCGGCGGCGTTCTTCGCGGCGCCCATCTTCGATGAGTCGGATCGCAAGGTCGGGGTCTATGCCATTCAGCTGCCGGTGAAGAAGCTGGATCAGCTGATGCAATACAGCGCCGGGCTGGGCGACAGCGGCGAAACCTATGCGGTGGGGCCGGATTTCCTGATGCGCAACAATTCGCGGCTGAGCAAGCAACCGACGCTGCTGAAGCGCAAGGTGGAGACGGCGGCGGTGAAGAAGGCGCTGGCCGGCCAGGAAGTGACGACCACCGGGGTGAGCGCGAGCGGCGCCAGAACCCGGGTCATCGCCCTGCCGATGACGTTCCTGGGCGTGCGCTGGGCGGTGGTCACGGAAATGGAGCTGGCGGAGCTGCGCGAGCCCTACATGCCGTATGTGTGGTTCTACGGCTTCACCGTGCTGTTCATCATCCTGATGGTGGCGGCCCAATACTGGATGCTGAAGCGCGCGAAGTGACGACGCCTCAATTCCGGCGCTGCCCCGCCGGCGGCCGGGCGCCATTGCCGCCTGATGGCCCGTGTGGCGCCTCCAGCAGGCTGGCCGCCTTGTTCAGCATCTCCTCACGGGTCTTGCGGGCTTCCTCCAGCTTGCGCAGCAGATCGTCGATCTGGCTGATGTTGCGCAACGGATCGGCCTCCTGCGCGGCCTTGGGGGCGCCATTTCCATTGGCCCGCCGCTTGCCATTGGCGCCATTGGCCCCGGCCGGGGGCTTGCGCCGCCGGCCGGTGGCCTTGCCACGTTTGGCGGAAGCGCCCTCGACCAGCTCCTGCAGCGACTGGATGCGCGTCATCAGCCTGTCCACGCCGATGCCTTCGTCCATCATCGCCTTGCGGAAGCGGGCGAATTCCTTCTGCACGATGGCCAACTCCTTCTGGCGCAGCCTGAGCTCGCCTTGCGCCTTCTCCTTTGCCCGTTTTTCCGCCGCCGCCCTGGCCTTAAGGGATTTGCGCGTCTTTTCCAGATCGGCGATCTTCTCGCGCAGCGTGGCCACCCGCAAGGCCTTCTCGCGCGCCGTGGCCTGCTCCTTCTGGATCTGATCCTGCAGGCTGGCGATGGCCGCCTCGTAGCGGTCGATCTCCTTCTTCAGCGCGACGATCTCCGCGTCGCGCTCGCCGACGGCCTTTTTCAGGGCGGCGATTTCGGCCTGGGCCGCGCCCAGCCGGCCTTCCACCTCGGCCAGCTCCTTCTTGTGCTCGCGCAGGGCCTCGTTGAGGCGCTGGGTTTCCTCGCGGGCGCTGTCGCGCTCCGCCTCCAGCCGCACCAGCGCCGCTTCCTGCATGCGGCTCTTCTTGCGCTCGTCGCGCAGCTGGCGGACATGGGTGTCCAGCTTTTCCTTCAGCTCGCCGTTCCTGGCCTGCAGGCCGGCATTGGAACGTTCGCGCGATTGCAGCGCGCGGCGCGTCTGGCGCAGTTCCTTTTCCAGCTCGCCGATGCGGTTGGAGGCGCGGGCCAGCTCCGTCTCCTGGGCGACGAAATGCTCCTTGAGGTTGGTGGCGCAGGTTTCCAGCTTGCGCACCACCATGGCGTATTCCGCCTTCAATCTGTCGCGCTCGGCGCGCAAGGTGGCGAGGGTTTCCGGACGGGCCTTTTCCTGTCGTCGCCTTTTCATGGTTCGGGAGAAATGCGCGCCGAAATGGTGGATCAGCAGGAAAATCAGGACACTCGCCGTCAACACCACAATGGCAACCAGCCCCAGCTCCGTATACGACATACCCCTACGCCTCCCATCCTGTCCGCAAGATCCGCCCCGTCAGCCATCCCCACCAACGATATGGAACTGCACCCGGCGTCAAAATGCAATCCCCCGCGATCGAAAAAGGGACGTCTTGCGGGCGCGCAGCAACAATCGAGCCACTTCGCGCGTGGTGGCGAAGTGACTGAAAGTTTCCCAGGATCGGGGCGGTTAACCGTTTTCGCGAAAGGTGGCGCGGGCGCGGACCGCGATCAGAAGGGATTCCAGGTCGGGCGCGCGGTCATCTTCAGATAGCCGACGCTGGCGCCCAGCCGGGCGCCGATGCCGGAGCGAATGGGCACGACGGTGAGCCGGGCGTTGTCGTGATAGCTCACGCCCAGACCACCCACGATGTAGGCGGAGCCGGAAACGCCGAAAAAGCGGCTGAAGATCTGACGTGGAAGGTCGATATTGTAGACCAGCATCAGCACCTTGGCGCCATTGCCGCCGGCATCGAGACCGATGGTCGGGCCCTGCCAGAACACCTTGCGGCGCCCGCCCGTCTTCAGATACAGCACGCCCTCGCCGTAGCGCACGCCACCGATGAAGGCGCCGGAGGCCTCCTCGCCGATGATGTAGCCGGTGGGGCGGCCCTTCTTGCGGAACACCGATTCCACGGCGCGGGCCAGGCCCTTGGTGGTGGTGCCGAAGAAGCGGTGGCCGGCGTCGATGATCTCGTTGCTGGAATAGCCGCCACGTTGGGGGGCGTGTTGCGGGGCCGGCGCGCGGGCCGGGGAGATGCGCGGGCCGGCCTGGGCCGGCTGCCCGGCCGCCAGGATGACGGTGGCGGCACCGAATATCAGCCCGGCGATGGCGGTCGCCACATGCTTCTTTCTACTCATTTCACAGGCCTCTCTGGTGCGGAAACAGCTTTTCGCGGTTCGCGCCCTCGCGAAACCGATCGTGACGTTCGCCGCTCAGATTGACGGAAAATCATTAATACGCGGCTAACCCTTCGTGGCGGGATCGTGGCTGTCCGGCGGCCTTTTTTCAGCGCAACACGGCCTTCAGGGCGCGGGTGGGGAAACAGGTGGGCTTCAGTCCGTGCGATCGCTGCCAGCGGCCAATGGCGCGGCGGGTCTTGTAGCCGGGCAGGCCATCGACGCCGCCCACATCGTGGCCGGCGCGCACCAGCGCGCGTTGCATGCGCGCCACGTCGATGCGCCGCAGGTGGCCGACATCGGCGAACGGGCGGGAGAAGGCATGGTCGCCGGCGCGGATGCGGTCGGCCAGATGGCCGACGAACAGGGCGTAGAGGTCGCTCATGTTGT
>DRPD01000093.1 GCA_011374735.1 Thermopetrobacter sp. | reverse complement strand
GTGGAAATCTTCCTGCGCTGAAGCGCCGGGGGAGGCGCCGCCGGGGGGGCGCGTCAGTCCTTCTCGATGCGGTATTTCTCGTGGCAGCCCTTGCAGGTGCGCATCACCCGCCGATAGGCGGTGGGCAGGGTTTCCGGCGCCGCCGTCTTCAGCGCGGCGGCGGCGGCGCGCAGCTCATCCGCGCGGCGGGAGAAGTCGGCGAAGTTCGTCCAGATGGCCGGGCTGGCCTCGCTGGGGCCTTGCAAGGAGCCTTCTGGAAATTGACCGGGAATATGGACCGCCACCTGTTGCAACAGGTGGGCATGCCTTGCCACCGTCGTGGCGTCATAGGCGCGCTTGCCGTGTGCCATGTCGCGCACCGGGCGCAAGGCGCGCTCCAGCTTCGTCATCGCCTTCATGCGCTGCTTGACGACGCCCTGCGCGCCCTTGTGGGCGGTGGCCGGCACGGCCAGCAGGAAGGGCATGAGAATCAATATGAGTCGCTTCTTCCACATGGGCGGCGAACCTGCCCAATATGGCCGCGCGATGCAAGCCATTTTGTCATGACATTTTCGTCAAGCCGCCGCTTACCAGGCGGAGCCGTCCTTGCGGGTGAAGCGCCAGCGGCCGGTTGCGTCCTGATGGACGGCGAGATCGTCTTCGGGATAGTCGGCGGCGTCGCCGGGCAGGCGGTCGGAAACCTCCAGATAGACCACCTCCGCGCCGGTATCGTTGACCAGATGATGGGCGATCCCCTTGGCCGGGAAGCCGGCGCACATGCCCGGTCGCAGGCGCTGCTGGCCCGCATCGGTGCGCAACAGCGGCGTGCCCTTGAGGATATAGACGAACTCGTCGGCCACATGGTGGCGGTGCAGCAGCGCCGATTGGGCACCGGGCGCCAGCGTGGTCAGGTTGACGCCGATGTTGGACAACCCGAAGGCATCGCCCAGCCGGCGGCGGGCGCGGCCGGCGACGCGGGCGGCGTATTCTTCCGGATAGCCGGAACCCGATTGTTGCGGCACGTCGGTGGCATGCAGGGCCGGCGGAGTCTCGTCATCGGCCGCCATGCTCACTCCCCTTCCCCGATCATGGCCGGGTCGGCGGGCTTCAGCTGCACCGATTCGCCGCAGCCGCAGGCGGAGATCTGGTTGGGGTTGTCGAACACGAAACCGGCCTTCAGCCTGTCCTCGACGTAATCCATGGTGGAGCCCAGCACATAGAGCAGCGCGGCGGGATCGACATAGACCTTCACGCCGTCAGTCTCCACCACGTCGTCGCCTGGTGCCGGCGCATCGGCCCACTGCATGTCGTATTCATAGCCGGCGCAACCGCCCTCCTTCAGCGACACGCGCAAGCCCGCGTCCGGCTTGCCGGAATTCTCGCGCAACGCGCGGATGCGGTTCACCGCCGCGTCGGTGAGCGTCAGAATGGGCGGGCGTTCGGTCATGGGTCGTTCCTTCCTTTCGGTTTTCCACCGCGCCTTGCCCACCTCGTCATTGCCGGATTTATTCCGGCAATCGGTGCGGGCGGTGGCGTCACTTTTCACCGTTTATCTTCCTTCCTTAACGTCGCAGCAAGGCGAGCGGCCGCTCTGGATTGCCGGGACAAGCCCGGCAATGACGTTGGTGTATCAAAACATGTTCAGCGGGGTTTTCATCTGATTTTGCGAGTCTTCGCTTGCGCGAAGTTCGCAAAATCGGACTCCACCGTCCCGCTCCCCCTCCCGACCACCCGGATTGTGGGCAAGTGGTCGGGAGGGGGAGCGGGACTATCCTAGAACATGTTCAATGCCAGACGCGCCTCGTCGGACATGCGGGACATGTCCCAAGGCGGATCGAAGGTGAGGTTCACCTTCACGTCCTTTACCCCGTCCACCTCGGCCACCGCGTTGTGCACCCAGCCGGGCATGTCGCCGGCCACCGGGCAGCCCGGCGCGGTGAGCGTCATGTCGATGGTGATGACCTTGTCGTCGGAAATGTCGATGCGGTAGATCAGGCCCAGCTCATAGATGTCCACTGGGATCTCCGGGTCATAGACCGTCTTCAGCGCGGCGATGATCTCCTGCGTCAGACGGTCCAGCTCCTCCTTCGGCAGGGCGGATTTCGCCGCCTCCTCTTCGGGCACCTGCGGGGCGGCCTTCACGTCGATGGTGTCGCGCTTCTTCTCTTCCGCCTTTTCTTCCGCCTGCGCCCGCGCCATTTCCGCCATTGTCTTCTCCGCCTCCCGTTCGGCCTTCCGCATGGCCTCGTCCAGTTCCGGTTTCTTTTCGCCGTCGGCGCCCAGCATCTCCTGCTTCAGCGCATCCACGTAGGCGCGCATCTGCGCCTTCAGCGCGCGGCGCATTTCCTCGCGCTGCTCCGGCGACAGGGGCTTGCGTTCTTCCGGCGGCGGGATATTGTCATTCTCGGTCATGATGCCTTTTACCTGTTTTTGCGCTTCAGAAAGCGTGCTTCGCCCGCTTTCACGCAAAACGGACGCCACCGTCCCGCTCCATCTTCTTCATATCACCTCCTGTCCTCCCCGCTCCCCCTCCCCACCTCCCTCAATATGGTGGCAAGGAGGTGGGGAGGGGGAGCGGGGTATGGCTAGCGGTATGTCCGTTCTGCCTTCATGTCACCTCACATAAAAAACGTTTTCGCTTTTTCAATGGCTTCGGCCAGGGCGTCGATTTCCAATTCCATATTATAGAGCGCGAAGCTGGCGCGGCAGGTGCTCTTCACGCCGAAACGCTGCAGGATGGGCTGGGCGCAATGGGTACCG
>DRPD01000092.1 GCA_011374735.1 Thermopetrobacter sp. | reverse complement strand
GGAGGTGCGCACCGCGACGATGCGCCGCCCCGTCACATGGGGCGCCAGCCCGCGCCGCACCGTCTCCACTTCCGGCAATTCCGGCATCGCCCGCCTTTCATGCTAAGGACACATCCCGTTCAGGGAGGGTCGAAGCCATGACCGATGTGAAAAGGCCGACGCCCGGCGTCAGCCTGTGCGTGTTTGGCCATGAAGGGGTGCTGATCGTCAAGCGCGCCCGCGCCCCCTATGCCGGCTTGTGGAGCCTGCCCGGCGGCAAGCCGCGCTTCGGCGAGCCGCTGCCGGCGGCCGCCTTGCGCGAACTGCGCGAGGAAACGGGCCTGACGGCGCGCCTTGCCGGACTGGTCGATGTCATCGACCTCATGGGCGAGGAGGCGGGAGAGCGCTTTCATTACGTGCTGACGGTGTTCGCGGCCCGTCATGAGACAGGCGTGCCGCGCCCGGCCAGCGACGTGGCCGCGGCCCGCTTCGCGCCGCTTTCCGAGCTTCACCAGCTGCCCATGACCCCGCGCGCCGAAGAGCTGATCGTGAAGGCTGCCGCGCCTTTAAACCTGATTCACCACAGGCCGCCGCGTTAACCGTTTCTTCATGCGCCACTGGAGCCGTGACGGCGGTTCACATACAACACATGCCGACAGTTCAACGAGCTTCAAGAGCCGTTTCGATGATCAACGACCCGACAGCCATCGCCGCCGACATGCTGGAGCAGAAGCGCCGCCATGCCGCGCTGCGCTACATCGTCGAGGCCTGGGAGGAGGCGGTCTGCGACGGCCTGCACCCGCAGACGCTGGCCCAGGCGGCGCTGTTCGCGGCCCTGTCGGAGCTGGTCACCACCCACGGCGAGGACGAGGTGGCGAAAATGGCCGAAACCCTGCCCGAACGCATCCGGCTGGGCGAGTTCACGCTGGTGCAGACCCGCCAATAGATTTCTCTTTCGACTCCTGACGACACTTCACTGTTTCGCACGCAACCGACCAGACTTCCCCCGGCCCTTGAAAAGGCCGGGGATTTTTTTGTCAGCCAGCAAGATCAAAGCGGCAGTTCGGGCAGTTCGCCCGCCCTGGCGCGCTTGCGCGTCACCGGGCGGGTTGGCAGCCGCCGCAATTGCCAGCTCACGGCCGCGCCGGCGGGCGTTGAGCGCCCCGCCAGCACGATCTGGCGGCTGCGCACCGGCCGCGCCCGGCCGGCCATCCACACGCTTTCCTCCACCCTCAGCGCCGCCCCTTCGGCGCAGAAGCGCCAGGCGGAGCCGTCGGGCAGCACCAGCATCACCGAGGCGCCATCACGCGCCACGGCGGTTTTCAGATCGGGATGCAGATGAAAGCGCGCCGTGAACGGCGCGTCGGCCCCGGCGCCATCGGCGGGGATGAACAGATCGGCCCCGGCCAGTTGTTCGCCGTCAGCGGACAGGAACAGCTCGCGCCGGTGCACATGGCCGAAGCGGCGCGCCCATCCGTCATGCTGCATGCGCAGGCACACCCCGGCCGCGTCACGCGCCGTTTCCGCCGCCACCCGCGGCCCCATGTCCCTGGCGGCGGAAAACAGCCGCCACCAGGCTGGCCGCTCCACGTCGCCGAGGTCGGCATTACCCAGGCAGGCGGTGGAATGCGCCGCCGTCAGCCGCGCCGCCGCCCGCCAGTCGGCATCGCCGGAAAGCGGCGCGCCGCAATTGGTGATGATGCGCTGTTGGCCGCTGGAGAACTCGAAAGCGCCGGTGGAGGCCGCGCCGTCCGCATTGAGGCGAGGATCGGGCGGCGCGCCCGCATCGGCGATCACCACCCCGATGCCCCGCGCAAGCCGCGCATAACCGCTGTGCGGCGCGTGCAGCAGCGTCTTGTTGCCCCCATCGGCGGCGGCCAGCGTCTCCTGCGCCAGGGCGGCGGCCGGATCGGCCGTGCCGTGAAACAGCGCCAGCCCGCCATCGCCATGCAGGAAGAAGCGCAAGCCGGACACCGCCCGCTCCAGCGCCGCGTTCAGTCGCGGCGGGATCTCAAGGCGCGCCTCCGTCAGCGCCGCGCGCAGCGGGATCAACGCCGCCACCATGTCAAGCAGCACCGCGGGCGAGCGCGACACATGCCCGCCGTCGGGCAGGATTTGCCGCTGAAGTTCCTCCGCCAGCGCCGCCAGCGTCTGACCGCGCAGGTGATCGAGCCCCTGCAGCGCCGTCGTGGCATAACCCAGCGCCAGCAGCACCCGCAGCCGGGCGGCGGGCGTCAGCCGCCGGGTGGAGAATGCCAGCAGCCGCCTGACCTGTTGCGCCAGTGCGAGATGAAACAGCCCCGCGAAGCGTCCGGGCGCTCCTTCCAGCAGCGCCGGCGCCAGCGTGATCCAGTTGATGACGCGC
>DRPD01000091.1 GCA_011374735.1 Thermopetrobacter sp. | reverse complement strand
GAGGAAACGGTGCAGTGGCTGGGCGCCCTGCCGGTGGAGCGCCGAACACCGACGGTGGTGCAGCGCCAGAAGGCGTGGCTGGCCATCGGCCTGTTCGGGCTGGCCATTTCGCTGGCGGCGGTGGATCTGGTCTATCTGCCGGTGGCGCTGGCGGCGGTGGGCATCGCCTATGTGGCGCTGCGCATCATCTCGCTCAACCAGATCTACGAATCGGTGGAATGGCCGGTGATCGTGCTGCTGGCCTCGCTGATCCCCATCGGCGCGGCGCTGGAAAGCTCCGGCGGCACGGCGCTGATCGCGGAAGGCATTCTGCGGGCCACCGAAGGGCTGGCGCCGCTGTGGGTGTTGCTGGTCATCATGGTGGTGACCATGACGCTTTCGGACATGTTGAACAACGTGGCGACGGTGCTGGTGGCGGGGCCGGTGGCGGTGCAGGTGGCGCAGGCGCTTGACGTGAACCCCGATACCATGCTGATGGGGGTGGCGGTGGCGGCGAGCTGCGCGTTCCTGACGCCCATCGGGCACAAGAACAACACCATCATCATGGGCCCGGGCGGCTACAGCTTCGGCGACTACTGGCGGATGGGGCTGCCGCTGGAATTGGTGGTGCTGGCGGTGTCCGTTCCGTTGATTCTCCTTGTTTGGCCACTATAATGCGCGCCTGAGTCCTCAAAGCGGGGGTGGGGGGTGCGGAGGATACTGAACATGACCAAAGAGCGGACGGACGCGTCACGACAGGTGCCGTTTCGGGCCGGCGGGTTCTCGACCCTGGCGGAGGCGCTGGACTACGCGGCGCTGAGCGGAAACTCCCTGACCTTTCATGACGGGCGCGGCGGCATCGCCCACGAGATGACCTACGCCGACATGGCGCGACAGGCGAAGGCGATGGCCGGGCGGCTGCTGGAGAAGGGACTGATGCGCGGCAGCCGGGTGGCGCTGATGGCGACCACGGAGCCGGAATTCTTCATCGCCTTCTTCGCCTGCCAGTATGCGGGGCTGATCGCCTGCCCGGTGCCCTACATGACGCGGCTGGGCATGCGCGATGAATACGTGGAGAACGTGGCCAGGATGATGCGCACCGCCGGCGTCGCCGTGGCGCTGGGCTCGCCCGATTATCTGGGCGCGATCCGCGATGCGGCGCTAAAGGCCGACGTGCCGATGGTGCTGGCCTATGACGAACTGGCCGGCCAGCCGCGCGGCGCGCCGCATCTGAAACCGCTGGGGCCGGACGAGACGGCCTACATCCAGTTTTCCTCCGGCTCCACCTCGGCGCCGAAGGGGATCGTCATCTCGCAACAGGCGATTTGCGCCAACACCACCTCCATCCTGCGCGACGGCTTTCACGCGCAGGCGGCGGATCGCGGCTTCTCGTGGCTGCCGCTTTATCACGACATGGGGCTGGTCGGCTCCTTCCTGTCGCCGCTGGTGGGCCAGCATTCCATGCACTACATGGCGCCGCACGATTTCTCGCGCCGGCCGTGGCTGTGGGTGCGGCTGATCTCGAAGCATCGCTGCACCATCTCTTTCGGTTCGTCGTTCGCCTATGAACTGCTGGTCAAGCAGGCACAGCGGGCGAAGCGCGAGGCGCTCGATCTCTCCCGCTGGCGCATCGCCGGGGTGGGCGGCGACATGGTGCGCCCGGAAGTGCTGCTGGCCTTCGCCGAGGAGTTCGCCGACAGCGGCTTTCGGCGCGCCGCCTTCATGCCCAGCTATGGGATGGCGGAAATGACCCTGGCGGTGAGCATGCACGCACCGGAAGAGGACATCGTGCTCGACGTGGTGGAGCGCGATTCCTACAAGACCATGCGCCGCGCCGTGCCGGCAAAGTCCGACGGCGACGAGAAGAGCGTGCGCGCCTTCATCGCCTGCGGGCGGCCGCTGCCGGGCACGGACGTGCGCATCGTCGATGATCAGGGGCGGCGGCTGGGCGAGCGGGAGATCGGCCACATCGAGGTGAAGAGCCCGTCGCTGATGGACGGCTATTTCAAGAACCCGGAAGCCACGGAAATCGCGATGAGCGAGGACGGCTTCCTGAAAACCGGCGACATGGGCTACTGGCTGAACGGCCAGCTGGTGATCACCGGGCGGGTGAAGGATCTCATCCTCTATCATGGGCGCAACATCTGGGCCCATGACATCGAGTGGACGGCGGAGAAGGTGGACGGCGTGCGCACCGGGCTGGTGGCGGCGTTCGGGGTGGAGAACCTGGACGGGCAGGAACGGGTGGTGGTGCTGGTGGAGGCGCGCAGCCGCGACCGGGCGGAGAACGTGCGGTTGTGCGAGGAGGTCAAGTCGCGGGTGCATCACGCCATCGGCGTGCCCTGCGAGGTCTATCTGGTGGGCCGCAATACCCTCGCCTACACCTATTCCGGCAAGCTGGCGCGCAGCAAGGTGCGCGAGGCGTTCGAGAAGGGCGAGATCAATCTCGTCGATCTGCCCTGAGGCGGCGGTGTCCGGCCACTGGGCGGCCTGACCTGGCATCCGGTAAGCGCACATGTCCGACGGCACGGCGGCAGTGACGGGAGCCACCGGTTTCGTCGGCCGGCACGTGGCGCGCGCCCTGCTGCGCGACGGCTGGCGGGTGCGCCTGCTGGTGCGCGACGCGAAGCGGCTGGTGGCGGACTTGCGCGGCGCGCCGGGTGTGGAGATCGTCGAAGGGGGCTTGAGCGACGCGGCGGCGCTTGAGGCGCTGGTGGCGGGCGCCGATGCGGTGGTGCACGTCGCCGGGGCCATCGCCGCCCTGCGCCGGGCCGATTTTCTCTCCATCAACGCCGCGGCCAGCGGCCGGCTGGCGGAACTGGCGGCGCAGGCCGGGGTGGGCCGGTTCGTGCATGTCTCGTCGCTGGCGGCGCGCTATCCCGACATCTCGGCCTATGCGCACAGCAAGCGGCTGTCCGAAGACATGGTGCGGGCGGCGGCGGACGGCATGGCGGTGAGCATCGTGCGGCCGCCGGCGGTCTATGGGCCGGAAGACCGCTCCACGCTCGGCCTGTTCGATCAGCTGACCCGCCGCCATGCCCTGCTGCCGGTGGCGCCGGGGCAGCGGCTGTCGCTGATCCACGTGGCCGACCTGGCCGATCTGCTGGCCCGCCTGACGCGGGCGGAGGTGGCGCCGGAGGTGGTGCTGGAGCCCGACGACGGCATGGCCGGCGGGCACGACTGGCCGGGGCTGGCGGCGGCGGCTTCCCGGATGCTGCGCCGGCCGGTGCGGGTGCATTTCATTCCGCGCTCGCTGGTGTGGCCGGCGGCGCGGGCGGCGGACGCCCTGGCGCGGGTGCGCGGCCGGCCGTTCGTGTTCTCCGGCCACAAGGTGGCGGAGCTGTATCACACGGACTGGGTGGTGAAAGGAGGCAGGCCCGAAGACCATCTTGACTGGCGGCCGGGCTGGCCGTTCAAAAAGGGTTTCATGGAGACGTTGCGGTGGTATTGTGCGCAAGGCTGGCTGCCGCGCCATCGGCTGCCCGGTGGTGAACCGACGGAGGGGATGGACACATGAGCGGGCGCGAGGAGATCGTCGGCGAGCTGATGAAGCTGCTGGAGGGCTTCAATGTCAAGAAAGTGCCGCTGGCGCCGGACACCGACATTCCGGCCCAGCTGGAGCTGGATTCGGTGCAGGTGATGGATTTCATCATGCAGGTGGAGGACACCTTCGACATCAACATTCCGCAGCACGAGGTGGCGGAAATCCGCACCCTGAACGATCTGGCCGACGTGGTGATGAAGCGCAAGGGGGCATGATGAAGGATCTGCTGGAGAAATACCGCCCGCTGGTGGCGCATCACGACCGGGCCGTGCAGGCCGGCGTCGATCCGATCAATCTGGTCAACGAACGGGTGCTGTCGCCCAGCCGGGCCGTCATCAACGGCCGTGAGGTGGTGCTGGCGGGCACCAACAACTACATGGGCATCACCTTCGATCCGGACTGCATCGCGGCCGGGCAGGAGGCGCTGGCCAGCTTCGGCGCCGGCACCACCGGCTCGCGCATCGCCAATGGCACCTACGCCCTGCATGCCGAACTGGAGCGGGCGCTGGCCAACGCCCTGAACCGCGAGCACTGCCTGATCTTCTCCACCGGCTATCAGGCCAATCTGGCCTCATTGGCCGGGCTGGCGGGCAAGGGCGACACCATCTTTCTGGACGCCGACAGCCATGCCTCGATCCACGACGGGGCGACGCTGTCGGGGGCGGAGATCATCTGGTTCCGCCACAACGATCCGGACAATCTGGCCCGCCGCCTGCGCCGCCATCAGGGCGAGGGCGGCGTGCTGGTGGTGCTGGAGGGACTGTATTCCATGTTCGGTGATCGCGCGCCGTTGCGCGAGTTCGTGGAGGTGAAGAAGGAGTTCGGCTTTCAGCTATTGGTGGACGAGGCGCACTCCTTCGGGGTGCTGGGCGAACATGGCCGCGGGCTGGCGGAAGAGGCCGGGGTGGAGGACGAGGTGGACTTCGTGGTCGGCACCTTCTCCAAGTCGATCGGCGCCATCGGCGGCTTCGCGGCCAGCAATCACCCGATGTTCGAGGCGCTGCGCTTCGCGGCCCGGCCCTACATGTTCACCGCCGCGCCGTCGCCGGCCTCGGTGGCCACCGCCCTGTGCGCGGTGCGCAAGCTGCAGGCGGAACCGGAACGGCGCACGCGGCTGATGGACAACGCGCGGCGGCTGCGCGACGGGCTGAAGGAGCTGGGCCTGCGGATCGCCTGCGAGGAGGAGACGCCGATCATCGCCGTGATGTGTGATGACGAGGAGCAGGTGGTGCGGCGCTGGAACGCCCTGTTGCAGGCCGGCGTCTATGTCAATCTGGCGCTGCCGCCGGGCACGCCGGGCAACAGCTATCTGCTGCGCTGTTCGGCCACGGCGGCGATGGACGAGAAGGACATCGCGGACATCATCGCCGGCTTCGCGGCCGCCTTGCGGATGGTGGGATGAGGGGGCTGTCCTGGATAACGGGTTTGCTGTTTCACGGACTCCTCGAATGTCAAGCACGGCCCTGCGGGCCGCCGCGAAGCGGTTTCATGCTTGACATTCGAGGAGTCCGTGAAAAGACTGGCAAAGAAGCGCCAATGGCGAAAAATCGCCATTGGCGCTTCTCTAATGAAACATAGTCGGTGGGGTCTTCATTTTTTATTTTCAGGATTTTGTTATGTGAATTGGTATCCTGGCCAAGACCGCACCTTCATTTCTTCTTCTCGGCGGCTTTCTTGCGCGCGGCGCGCTGGCGGGCCCTGGCTTTCCTGCGCATGGCGGCCTTGCGGGCGCGTTCGGCGCGGGCCTTGCCGATGGCGGTGGCGAGGCGCCTGAATTCCGGCGGCGCGAGGGTGGCGCATGTGGCGCCGGTGCGCCGCGCGCGGGCGCAGAAGGCAGCCGCTTCGGCCTCCGTCATGTCCCACAGGAAAGCGGCGGCGCGGCCGCCTTGCGGCAGGCGGGCGATGCCGGCGGGCAGGGCGGTGGCGTCCAGGCCGGTGAGCAGCAAGGTGGCGTCGAGCGCCGCCTCGGCGCGCAGCAGCCCCTTGTAGGGGCCCAGCATGGCGGCCCAGCCCTGCGGGCCGGTGAAGTCGGCGATTTGCAGCTGGGAGCGCTTGCAGATGTCGGACATGTCCGGGGCCGGGCGCGCCACATTGTTCAGGCGGCGCACATGGGAGCTCACGAAGCGGCGCGCCGCCAGCCGCCGGAATCCGGCTTCGAGCAGGGTTCTGGCATACAGGGCACGTGACAGCGCCGACTTGCGGCCCATGACGACGGCGGCGACGATGCGGCCGCCGCGTTCGGCGCTGGCCACCAGATTGAACCCGGCGGCACACAGAAAGCCGGTCTTCATGCCGTTGGCGCCCTTCATCAGAAACAGCAGATGGTTGCGGTTGCGCCGCTTGCGCTTGCCTTCGCCCACATGGGAGCTGTTGAAAAAGCGCCAGTTGGCGGGGTTGGCCTTCAGGTGATCGCGGTAGATGGCCATGGCCAGCAGAGCCATGTCGCGGGCCGTGCTCACCTGGGCCGGGTCGTGCAGGCCGTGCGGGTTGACGAAGCGGGTGGCGCTCATGCCCAGCAGGCGGGCGGTGGTGTTCATGCGGCGCACGAAGGCGGCCTCGGAACCGGCCACGGCCTCGGCCAGCGCCACCGCCATGTCGGCGTCGGAGCGCACCAGCAGGTTGGCCAGCATCCGGCGCACGGTCATCTTCATGCCCGGTTTGGCGCCAAAGCCGGCGATCCCGGCCCTGACCACGGCGGCGGCGCGCTTTGACACCGTGACCATCTGCCGCCAGCGCAATTCGCCGCGCGCCACGGCGTTTAGCACCAGATAGCCGGTCATCAGCTTGGTCAGCGAGGCCGGATGCCAGGGCTGGCCGGCGTGGCGGGCGATGAGCACGCGGCCGCTGGTCAGCTCGAAGACCAGGGCCGGCCGCTGGCGCTCGGGAAAGGCGCGGGCGGCGGGCGTGGCGGCCAGCAAGGTGGCGGCGATCAGCGCCAGGGCCGTGAGATATCGAAGAACGGGCGGCATGAAAACTCCATGGACGCGACAGACCGGGCGGAAATGCGGCGAACGCCGACCGCTCATGAATGAATGGCCTTGGCGGAAATGGCAAGGGCCGCCTCGCGCAGCGCCTCGGACAAGGTGGGGTGGGCGTGGGTGATGCGGGCCAGATCCTCCGCCGCGCCGCCGAAGGCCATGAGCGCGGCGATCTCGTGGATCAGCTCGCCGGCCATGGGGCCCAGAACATGAGCGCCCAGCAGGCGGTCGCTGCGCGCATCGGCCAGCAGCTTGACGAAGCCGGCGCTGAGGTTCATGGCCCGGGCGCGGCCGTTGGCGAGAAACGCGAAGCTGCCCCTGGCATATTCGACGCCGGCCGCCTTCAGCTCCTCTTCCGTCCTGCCCACGGCGGCGGCCTCCGGCGCGGTATAGACGACGGCGGGGATCAGCTCATGATCGATGGTGGCCACCTTGCCGGCCAGCAGGTCGGCCAGGGCGACGCCGTCCTCCGACGCCTTGTGGGCCAGCATCGGGCCGGGGATGACGTCGCCGATGGCGTAAATGCCGGCGATATTGGTCTCGAAGCGCTCGTTGACGACGATGCGGCCCTTCTCATCGGTGGCGATGCCGATGTCGGCCAGGCCCAGCCCGCGGGTGCGCGGCACGCGGCCGATGGCGACAAGCACCTTTTCCGCCTCGATCGTTTCCTTCTCGCCGCCGCCGGCGGGGCTGACGGTGAGGGTGGCCTTGCGGCCCTTCGCCGCGGCCTTTTCCACGCGGCTGGCGAGGCGGAAGGCGAGGCCCTGCTTCTTCAGCTCCCGGTGCAGGGTTTTGGCCAGCTCGGCGTCCATGCCGGGCAGGATGCGGTCGAGATATTCGATCACCGTCACGTCCGCGCCCAGGCGGCGCCACACGGAGCCCAGCTCCAGGCCGATGACGCCGGCGCCGATGACGGCGAGATGCTTCGGCGCCTCGTCCAGCGCCAGCGCGCCGGTGGAGGAGAGGATGGTCTTCTCGTCGATCTTCACGCCCTTCAGGGTGGCCGGTTCGGCACCGGTGGCGATGACGATATGGCGCGCCTTGAGGGTGGTGACGGCGCCGTCGTCGGCGGTGACCTCCACGGTGCCGGGCGCGCTGACGCGGCCCTTGCCGTGGTAGCCGGTGACGCCGTTCTTTCTGAACAGGTAGGCGATGCCTTTGGTGTTGGCCTCGACCACCTTGTCCTTGAAGGCCTGCATGGCGGCGATGTCGATGCGCGGTTCGCAGGCGATGCCCATGGCGGCGAAATCGTGGGCCGCCTCGTGGAAGCGTTCGGAGACGTGCAGCAGGGCCTTCGACGGGATGCAGCCGACGTTCAGGCAGGTGCCACCGAAGGCCGGACGCTCGTCGATGACGGCCACCTTCAGGCCGTTGTGGGCGGCGCGGATGGCGCACACGTAGCCGCCGGGGCCGGCGCCGATGATGGCGATGTCGAAGTGGTCGCTCATGGTGTTGGCGCTCCTACAAATCGAGGATCAGGCGGCGCGGGTCTTCCAGCACTTCCTTGACCCTGACCAGGAAGGTGACGGCCTCCTTGCCGTCGACGATGCGGTGATCATAGCTCAAGGCCAGATACATCATCGGCCGGGCGGCGATGCTGCCGTCGTCCATGACCACCGGGCGTTGCTGGATCTTGTGCATGCCGAGGATGCCCGATTGCGGGGTGTTGAGAATGGGGGTGGACATCAGCGAGCCATAGACGCCGCCGTTGGTGATGGAGAAGGTGCCGCCCATCATGTCCTCCAGTTTCAGCCGGCCGCTGCGGGCGCGCTCGGCGAAGTCGGCGATGGCCTTCTCGATGTCGGCCAGCGACAGGGTGTCGGCGTCGCGCACCACCGGCACCACCAGGCCGCGGTCGGTGCCCACGGCGATGCCGATGTGGTAGTAGTTCTTGTAGACGATCTCGTCGCCGTCGATCTCGGCGTTGAGCGCCGGGATGTCCTTCAGCGCGATGGTCACGGCGCGCACGAAGAAGCTCATGAAGCCCAGCTTGACGCCGTGCTTCTCCATGAACACGTCCTTGAAGCGGCGGCGCACCTCCATCACTTCGGTCATGTCCGCCTCGTTGAAGGTGGTGAGCATGGCGGCGGTGTTCTGGGCTTCCTTCAGGCGTTTCGCGATGGTCAGGCGCAGGCGTGACATCTTCACCCGCTCTTCGCGCGCCGCGTCGCGCTCCGGCGTCGGTGGGCGTGGCGTGGCGGGGGCGGGCGACGGCGCGGTGGCCGGGGCCGGCGTGGCCGGCGTTTCTTCCTTGCGGTTCAGGTAGTCCAGCACGTCGCCCTTCAGGATGCGGCCGTCCTTGCCGCTGCCGGCGATGGCGGCAGGGTCGAGGTCGTGCTCTTTCACCAGCCGCTTCACGGCGGGCGACAGCGGCGGGGATTCCTTCCTTTCCACCCGCTCAGGGGCCGCCGGCCGTTCGCGCACCGTGTCCTCCTGGGCTTGCGGGGCGGCGGCGCGTTTTTCCGGCCGGGGCTCCTCTTTTTTCTCTTCCTCCCTTTCGCGCTCAGGGGCGGCGGGCGCGGCGGCGGCCCGTTCGTCGATGATGGCCAGCACGTCGCCGGGG
>DRPD01000090.1 GCA_011374735.1 Thermopetrobacter sp. | reverse complement strand
GGTGACGAGGACTGGCGAGCCATCGACGCCGGCGGCGGCGACACCTATGCCTGGGACGACGCCTCCACCTATATCCGCAAGCCGCCCTATTTCGACGGCATGACCCTTAAACCGCCGGCGGTGGGCGATATCGAAGGAGCGCGCATTCTGGGCCTGTTCGGCGATTCCATCACCACCGATCATATCTCGCCGGCCGGAGCCATCGCCGCGACCGGCCCGGCGGGGGAATACCTGAAGGCGCATGGGGTCGAACCGAAGGATTTCAATTCCTACGGCGCGCGGCGCGGCAACCACGAGGTGATGATGCGCGGCACCTTCGCCAACATCCGCCTGCAGAACGAGATGACGCCGGAGGTGAAGGGCGGCTGGACGGTGCACCATCCATCGGGCGAACGCATGACCATCTTCGACGCCGCCATGCGCTACGCGGAAGAGGGCGTGCCGCTGGTGGTGATCGCCGGCGAGGAATACGGCACCGGCTCGTCGCGCGACTGGGCGGCCAAGGGCCCGAAGCTGCTGGGCGTGCGCGCCGCCATCGCGGAGAGCTTCGAGCGCATCCACCGCTCCAACCTGATCGGCATGGGCGTGCTGCCGTTGCAGTTCAGGGAAGGAGAAGGCCGCAAGTCGCTGGGGCTGAGCGGCGCCGAGACGGTCACCATCCACGGCCTCGCCGACGGCCTGAAGCCGGGCCAGGAGATGCAGGTGACGTTCACCGCGCCGGACGGCGCGCGGAAGACCGCCACCGTCGTCTCGCGCATCGACACCGAGGACGAGCTGGACTATTACCTGAACGGCGGCATCCTGCCCTACATGCTCAGGCGGCTGGCCGGCTGACCCCTCACCGGCCTTTCACCGCAACGTGAATCGCATGCGGGCGGCAACGCGCCTAAGATACGTCCCATGACACACCCCCCGCTGACCCGCCGCGCCCTCATTGCCGCCCTCGCCGCCGCCCCGGCCGCCGCCGCCCTGCCGGCCGTCGCCGGGCGTGATCGGAAAGCCGCCACGGAGGTTTCCGTGGTGGTCGAGCTGTTCACCTCGCAAGGCTGCAGCTCCTGCCCGCCGGCCGACGCCCTGCTGCGCGAGCTGGCCGCCACCCCCGGCCTGCTGGCCATGACCTATCACGTGGACTACTGGGACTATCTGGGCTGGCGCGACACCTTCGCCTCACCGGAGTTCACCCGCCGCCAGAAACGCTACGCCCGCGCTCAGGGCGGCTCGGTCTATACGCCGCAGATGATCATCAACGGCCGCCATCCCGTGGTCGGCGGCAACCGCGCGGCGGTGTTGCGGTTGATCGCGGCGGAGAGGAAACGCGCCACCTGCCGTCAGGTGCCGGTGTCCATCCAGCATGACAAGGCGGCCGGCATGGTGTCGGTGCACATAGGCAAGGCGCAGGAGGAAACCCCGGCCGGCAGCGCCACGGTGTGGGTCGCCTCGATGATGCCGCGCGCCACGGTCGCCATCGCGCGCGGCGAGAACGGCGGCCGCCGCCTGACCTACACCAACGTGGTGCGCCATCTGATGCCGGCCGGCATGTGGAAGGGCGAGGAGATGCGCCTGCGCCTGCCCGGCAAGGAGCTGTTCGTGGCCGGCGCCAGCCAGTGCATGGCCATCGTGCAGATGGACGATTACGGCCCCATCATCGGCGCCGCGCGCCTGTGAGCGGCGGGCCGCTTGAAACGTTGAGGAAGGGGCTGTCCCAAATAACGGGTTTGCTGTTTCACGGGTTCAT
>DRPD01000089.1 GCA_011374735.1 Thermopetrobacter sp. | reverse complement strand
GCCTTTGGCAGATGAACAGCCGCACCCGCGCCCGGCGCAACGTCGAGCACCATTACGATGTCGATCGCCGCTTCTACCGGTTGTTCCTGGACCCGGATCTGCAATATTCCTGTGCCTATTTCGAGCGCGACGACATCGGGCTGGCGGACGCGCAACTGGCCAAGAAGCGCCATCTGGCCGCCAAGCTGGCCATCGAGCCGGGCATGCGGGTGCTGGACATCGGCTGCGGCTTCGGCGGCCTGGCCCTGTATCTGGCCGAGATGACCGGCGCGGAAGTGCTGGGCGTCACCCTTTCCAAAGAGCAGTTCGACGTGGCCACCGCCCGCGCCGGGCGCGCCGGGCTGGCCGGCAAGGTGCGCTTCGAGATGACCGACTACCGCGACATCGAAGGCACCTTCGACCGCATCGTCTCCGTCGGCATGTTCGAGCACGTGGGCGTCGGCTATTACCCCGCCTTCTTCGGCAAGCTGCGCGATCTGCTGGCCGAAGACGGTGTCGCCGTGCTGCATTCCATCAACCGCGCCGAAGGCCCCGGCGTGACCTCCCGCTTCATCACCCGCCACATCTTCCCCGGCGGCTACATCCCGGCCATGTCGGAGGTGCTGCCGGCCATCGAGCGCGCCGGACTGACCGTCTCCGACGTGGAGATCCTGCGCCTGCACTACGCGAAGACGCTGCGCCACTGGCGGCACCGCTTCGCCACCAACCGCGCCCAGGCGCAGGCCCTCACCGACGAGGTGTTCGTGCGCAAGTGGGAGTTCTATCTGGCCTCCGCCGAAACCGCCTTCCGCGTCGGCGAGATGAACAACTTCCAGATCCAGATGCTGCGCGATCAGGCCGCCCTGCCCCTCACCCGCGATTACATCCGCGACGCCGAGGAACGCCTCAAGGCCCGCGAGCGCGACAGCCGCCACCTGAAGAGCGTGCGCATCGGGCGCTGAGTGCCATATGGCGGGAAATCCCGCCCCCGGCGCGGGCCGGACACGTTGAAGCCGCCGCCCCAATCGGCGTATAAGCCTGCCGGGGACGCCCGCGTCCCGCGAGAGGAATTTTGGAGGGCAACGACATGGGCTTCAACTTCAACGGCGCCGAAATCGAAACCGATGCCAACGGTTTTCTGGTCAATCACACGGACTGGAGCGAGGAGCTGGCCGAGGCGATGGCCAGGGCCGAAGGCATCACCCTGACCGAGAAGCACTGGGACATCATCAACTACCTGCGCGACGAATACCTCAACAACGGCGGCAACCAGCCCAACACCCGCACGATCCTCAAGGCGATGGGCGAAAAATGGGGTGAGAAACCCAAGCAGAAGGATCTCTACACGCTGTTCCCGCAGGACCCCTCCAAGCAGGGCGGGCGCATCGCCGGCCTGCCGGAGAGCAAGCGCAAGGGCGGCTACTGAGCGTTGCCTCCGGCCGCGCCGTTGGCGCCGAATGGGCGCGAAATGTGACCATGCCGTTCATGCGCGGTTCAGGCGCCGGGCGGTAAGTGTGCCATCATTCATTGCGCGATGCGGCCTTGGGCGGCCACCATCGCGCATCGGCAGCCATGCCATCCGGCGAGAGGAGGAAAACCCATGACCGGCAAGTTCTTCAAACCCGCGCTCGGCGTCGCCTTCGCCGGCGCTCTGGCCATGACCGCCATCACCGCCGCCCCGCAACCCGCCCAGGCAGGCCGCGGCGACGCCTTCTGGCTGGGCCTGGGCCTCGGCGTCATCGGCACCGCCATCGTCGCCGGCGCCGCCCACGCGGAAGCGCGAAAGCGGCGTCACTATCGCCGCATCAGATACCGCCCGCGCCCCTGGACGCCCGCCTGGTATCGCTATTGCGCCGCCAAATACCGCTCGTTCAATCCCGAAACCGGCTATTACCTGTCCTATTCCGGGCGCTACAAATTCTGCCGCTGACCACAAGCGGCACTCACCGACACCACCGCCGGAAGGCCCCGCCCTTCCGGCGTTTTTTTTCGGGCCCAGGCACCCTTCCATTACAGGAAATTAATCTTCTTCCGGGCTTGGATTTGAGGCCCCGGCAGCCATGTGAATAGGCAAGGCCTGAGAATAAATTCTCAAGGCCGAGGAAGAAGGCCGCTCCCGCATCATCGGGATGAATGCGCGACCGCCGGGCGGGTGTCCGGCGGCGGGGCGGCTTCCCGTGCCTGAAACCGGATACGAGAAAAGGAGGTTGATCCGATGCGTTTGTCCCATCTGCCGACGATATCCCTGGCCGCGCTGCTGCTGGCCATGCCCATGATGTCGCCACCGGCCACGGCCAAGGACGCCCCCGCGGCGACCACCGCCAAAACCCTGAACAAGGCGAGGCAACAGGCCCGCGAGACGGCCAGGGCCAAAGGCGCGAAGCGGGCGCGGGAAGAGCGGACGAAGATTTTCCGCGAGGCGGTGCAGGCGCTGTTGGAAACACGGAAGGCCATCGCCGCCCTGGACAAGAAGGACAAGAACGCGGCGTTGGCGGCGTTGGAGAAGGTGATTGGCAAGCTGGAGATCATCCTCGCCCGTGACCCGAAGCTGGCCCTGGCGCCGGTGGATATCATCACCTACGCGACGGACATCCACGCCGACGTGGCCAGCGTGCGCAAGGCCATCGCCAAGTCCGTGGAGCTGCTGAACGGCGGCCGTGTGCAGGACGCCCGCGCCATCGTCTCGCAGCTGGCCAGCGAACTGGTCATCGAGATCACCAACATCCCGCTGGCCACCTATCCCGACGCCATCAAGGCGGTGGTGCCACTGGTGGAGAAGGAAGAGCACGACAAGGCGAAGGAGGCGCTGATCGCAGCCTTGAATACGCTGGTCATCAGCCGCCACATCGTCCCCCTGCCGGTGCTGCGCGCCGAGGCGCTGCTGGCCCAGGCGGAAACGCTGGCGCAGAAGAAGGAGCGCGGCGAGAAGGCCCAGAAGCAACTGGATGGCCTGTTGAAGGCGGCCCGCCAGGAACTGCAATTCGCCGAAGCGCTGGGCTATGGCAAGCGCGACGACTTCAAGGGTTTCTATCGCCAGATCGACGCCATCGAGCGCAAGGTCGCGGGCGGCAAATACGGCACCGGCTTCTTCGACGAGCTGAAGAAGGCGCTGGCCGATTTCCGCAAGAAGCTGTTCTGAACCGGACGCCGGGCGGCGCGCCGCCGCCGCCCGGGCCGGCGCTCACGGCTTGAAGATCATGAAATAGAGATTGGCCAGCGGCAGGATGATGGCGATGATGCCCCAGAAATACCACCGCCGGTTCAGCCGCCAGTAGGCCGGCGGGATGGTGCCGCCAGCGGCGAAGGCATGCGCCATGCGCGCCTGTTTCACCTGGATCGGGATCAGCACCGCCACCCAGATCAGCCCGGAGGCGGCGAACATGACCTGCCCCCAGACGAGCCAGGCGTCGCCCAGCAGATCCAGCCCGCCCACATAGGCCATGCCCAGCCCGCCGATCAGCACCAGCGCCACGCCGCCGGCGGTGAACAGCCAGTCGGTGAGCGTCACCATGCGCTGGGCGAAGGCGACGATCGGCGCCGCGCCCGTGCGGTCGGCCATCGCCTTCCAGAACCCGGTGACGATGATGTTGCCCATGAACAGGAACAACCCGAAGATATGGACGGCCTTGAGCAATTCGTAACGCATGGGGCATCTCCACCACAGGATTGATTACGGCGTAAACATACCCGTCGGCGCTTACAATGTCAACACAATGACGGCGAGCCGTCGGGCGCGCGCCGCCCGCGCCGCAGGCACTTCCCGCCATCCCATCTCGCACCTCCCAGCTCGCCCCGCCTTCGGTGCGAACAGTGTCAACCATGTCCCCGGGCTGCACAACGGGGGCCGGCAATGACGTTGGGAATGGCTGGAAGCCGAACGCTTGACGCCCGCGGGGGGCAGCCGGCGGAGCGTCAACCCCGGCCAGGCGCGCCACGGGCCGGGGCCGGAAACCAACCGGAAACCGGATAACCCCAGCGCCACAATCCCGTGGCTTCCCCATGGCATCCCCCACGCACGCATCTTTCCGTTCACCCCTTATAAGAAGACTCCTTATCTTATAAGAGGAGTCCTTTTCTTATAAGCGCGGGGGCGCATGTCTCATGTTGCGTTGGAGAGGATGAAGCGGCTCTGGTTTCGGAAGACGGCCTTTTCATCACCTGCTCCTGCCCCGGGAAGGCCGGCGCGCCAGCGCCGGGTGGGGTCGGGCCGCGAACGCAAGGCGCGTGTGAGAGGCT
>DRPD01000088.1 GCA_011374735.1 Thermopetrobacter sp. | reverse complement strand
GCAGCGATGACGACGCCTCCACGGCGATGATGTCGGCGCGCGGCACCAGCACGTCGTCCACCCGCTGGGCGGAGAAGGCGATGAGCCGGTCCACCAGCCGGCGCTGTTCGGCGCTCATCTCCGTCAGCGCGTCACAGGCGGCGTCGGCGCTCCTGCCGTGGCCGTCGCCGGTGAGATCGGCCCAGGCCTGGCGCAGGCGGGCCAGCAGGCCCGGTGGTGACGATTCCGTTTTCGGCATGCTCATGGGCCGCTGCCGCCGGCGGTGAGGGCCGGCGCCTCCGTGGAGTGGGGATCGGCATAGCCCAGGGCGGCCAGCGCGGCGCGCTCCAGCGCCTCCATGCGCCGGCGCTCCGGCTCGTGTTGATGGTCGTGGCCCAGCAGGTGCAGCACGCCGTGAATGACCAGCCAACTCAGATGCTCCATCAGCGGCACGCCGGCCTGTTCGGCCTCGCGCGCCACCACCGGCCCGGCCAGCGCCAGGTCGCCCAGATGGCGCGGTTCACCGGGCGGGCGCGGCATGTCGGGGGCGGGAAACGACAACACGTTGGTGGGCCGCTCCCTGCCGCGCCAGCGGGCGTTCAGGGCGCGCACCCGTTCATTGCCGCTCAAGCTGACGGCCACTTCCAGCGGTGTATCCCCAGCGGGTGGCGCCACGGCGATGGCGGCGCGCACCGCGGCTTCCACCACGGCGCACAGCCGGGCCGGAGGCTCCGGCCAACTGGCGGGCTCCTCGAGCTGGCATTCGGTCAGCACTTCGGGCATGGCGCTTCAGTCTCCACCCCGGCCGGTGTTCGCGTCATAGGCGGCGACGATGCGCGCCACCAGCGGATGGCGCACGATGTCGCGTTCCGCGAAGCGCACGATGGCCACGCCCTCGACATTCTTCAGGATGTCCACCGCCTGCACCAGGCCGGAAGGCTGGCCGGGCGGCAGGTCGATCTGCGACAGATCGCCGGTGATGACCATGCGGGCGTTCTCGCCCAGCCGGGTGAGGAACATCTTCATCTGCATCGGCGTGGTGTTCTGGGCCTCGTCGAGAATGATGCAGGCATTGGCCAGCGTGCGGCCGCGCATGAAGGCCAGCGGCGCGATCTCGATGGTGCCTTCGGCGATCATGCGCTGGGCGCGGCCGTCGGAGAGCATGTCGTGCAGGGCGTCATAGAGCGGGCGCAGATAGGGGTCCACCTTCTCCTTCATGTCGCCGGGCAGGAAGCCCAGCTGTTCGCCGGCCTCCACGGCGGGGCGCGACAGGATCAGCCGATCCACCTCGCCGGAGAGCAGCGCCCGCACGCCCATGGCCACGGCCAGATAGGTCTTGCCGGTGCCGGCCGGGCCGATGGCGAACACCAGCTCATGGGCGGCCAGCGCCTCCAGATAGGCCCGCTGGCCCGGCGAGCGCGGGCGCACCACCTTGCGGCGGGTGCGAATCTCCGGCATGGAACCGGCGCTGTTCGCCTTGGGGACGGCGGTGGCCATGCGGATGGCGCCTTCCACGTCGCCCTCCGCGATGTCCAGTCCGGCGCTGGCGCGCTGGCTTAAGTCCTCCAGCACGGCGCGGGCGGCGTGGCGCGCCGGATCGCTGCCGCGCAGCGTCACGCGGTTGCCGCGGGCGATGATCTCCACGCCGATACGCGATTCAATGAGGGCGAGATGGCGGTCGTGCTCTCCGAAGACAAGACCGGCGAGCCGGTTGTCCGCGACGCTCCATTCCGTCTGTTCCGCGTCACCACCGGGGCGTTGGGTGATCGGGCCGGTGGCCGGCAGGTCGATGGTCAACTCCTGGTTCTCTCCTCGCCGTCATCGCAAAGGTTGACGGCCATGTTCTTCCATGATCTTTCGGGCGCCATTACGGCATGGCGCGTTCCCGATGCTCAATATGCGCCGAAAGGGCGTTTTTTCCAACCCCGTCGACCTTCACGCGGACAATCTCGCCGATGCGGTGCGTGCCGGCGGCGAGATGCACCGCCTGCAACCACGGCGAGCGTCCGGCCAGCTGGCCCTCATGGCGGCCCGGCTTTTCCAGCAGCACGTCGAACGTCGCGCCCATGAAGCGTTCGTTGAACGCCTTCTGCTGGGCGGCCAGCAAGTCCTGCAAGCGGCTTAGGCGTTCCGCCTTCTCCTCTTCCGGCACCTGGTCGTCGGCTTCCGCCGCCGGGGTGCCGGGGCGGGCGGAATAGCGGAAGGAATAGCCCTGCGCGTATTCCACCTCCGCCACCAGCCGCAAGGTGGCGGCGAAGTCCTCCTCCGTCTCGCCGGGAAAGCCGACGATGAAGTCGCCGGAAATGGCGATGTCGGGGCGCGCGGCGCGGATCTTCCCGATCAGGCGCAGGTAGTCGGCGGCGGTGTGCCTGCGGTTCATGGCCTTCAGCACCCTGTCCGATCCGGCCTGCACCGGCAGATGCAGATAGGGCATCAATTTCGGATTGCCGGCGAAGGCGGCGATCAGGTCATCGCTCATGTCGTTGGGATGCGAGGTGGTGAAGCGCAGGCGGGCCAGCCGGTCGATCCCGGCCAGTTCGTCGAGCAGCCTCGCCAGCGTCCAGCGCCGGCCGTCGGGGCCCTCGCCGCGCCAGGCGTTGACGTTCTGGCCCAGCAGGGTGATCTCACGCGCGCCCTTCTCCACCAGCCGCCTTGCCTCGCGCAGGATGTGGGCGGCGGGGCGGGAGTATTCGGCGCCGCGGGTGTAGGGCACCACGCAGAAGGTGCAGAACTTGTCGCAGCCCTCCTGCACGGAGAGGAAGGCGGCCGGCGGCACGGCGGGCGGCCGGGCGCGTTCGTCGTCGAGGGCGGTGAACTTGTCGGTGACGGCGAAGTCGGCGGCCACCATGTGGCGCTCGCCGGCGTCATGGCGGGCGATGAGGTGAGGCAGCTCGTGGATGCTCTGCGGGCCGAAGATGAAGTCGATGCCCGGGGCGCGCCTGAGCATCATCTCGCCTTCGGCCTGGGCCACGCAGCCGGCCACGGCGATGGCGGTGTCCCGGCCCGCCGCGGCGCGGCGCTCACGCAACAGGCGCAGGCGGCCGAGCTCCGAATAGACCTTCTCCGCCGCCTTCTCGCGAATGTGGCAGGTGTTGAGGATGATCAGATCGGCCTCTTCCGGCGTCCTTGCGGCGGTGAAACCCAGCGGGCGCAGCACGTCGTGCATGCGCTGGCCGTCATAGACGTTCATCTGGCAGCCATAGGCCTTGATGAACACCTTGCGCGGGGCTTTCGGATCATGCTCGTTCATGGCCGCCTACATACTCCGGCGTGGCGCATAAGGCCAGATACCTTACAGATCCGTGGTGGCGGTGAACCAGTCGATGGCGCCGTCATGAAAGCGGCAGAACCGGGTCTGGGCCATGGGCAGGCGGGCCACCGACGCCGGCGGCAGACCGTTGAGCAGGTGCAGCAGCACCCGGTAGATACCCACATGGGCGACGATCAGGGCCGGTGAGCGCATCTCGCTGAGAAACGCCTTCACCCGTTCGGCCACCTCGGCCAGGCTCTCGCCGCCTTCTTCCGGCCGCCAGTGAAAGAAGGCCTCCGGGTCGCCGTCCGGGTCGAGGCCGCCGTCCAGCAGCTCCTGCCAGCGCCGGCCTTCCCATTCTCCGAACGAGCGCTCCTTCAGCCGCTCATCGAAGGTGACGCGGTCGAACGGCTCGCCAAGGGTTTCCAGCACCGCGCCCATGGTCTGCCGGGCCCGGGCCAGCGGGCTGGCGTAGAAGGTGCGATCCGTGATGTCCGGGAAATGCCAGCGCAAGGCACTGGCCAGCGCCGCCGCCTGCCGTTGCCCTTCCACCGACAGGCGCACGTCCCGCTGGCCCTGAATGCGCCGCTCGGCGTTCCACTGGGTGACGCCGTGGCGCAAGAACACGATGTCGGGGGCGTCATCGGCCATCAGGCGTCGCCGCCCTCTTCGTCCAGCGCCCGCATGCCGATGACGTGATAGCCGGCGTCCACGTGCACCACCTCGCCGGTGACGCCGGCGGACAGATCGGACAGCAGCCACGCGGCGGTGTCGCCCACCTCGTCGATGGTCACGTTGCGGCGCAACGGCGCGTTGGCCTCGTTCCATTTCAGCATGTCGCGCATACCGGCGATGCCGGCCGCGGCCAGGGTGCGGATGGGCCCGGCGGATATGGCGTTCACCCGGATGCCGCCGGGGCCGAGATCGGCGGCCAGATAACGCACGGAAGCTTCCAGCGCCGCCTTGGCCACCCCCATGACGTTGTAGTGCGGCACCCACTTCTCCGCCCCGTAATAGGTCAGCGTGACCAGCGATCCGCCATCGGTCATCAGCGCCTCGGCGCGCTTCGCCACGGCGGTGAAGCTGTAGACGGAGATCAGCATCGACTGGCTGAAGTTCTCAGCCGATGTCTCCACATAGCGGCCCTTCAGCTCCTCCTTGTCGGAGAAGGCGATGGCGTGCACCACGAAGTCCAGCCCGCCCCATTCCCGGCCGACCGCGTCGAACACGGAATCGAGGGACGCTTCATCCGTCACGTCGCACTCCATCAGCAGTTCCACCCCCAGCTCCTCCGCCAGCGGCTGCACGCGCCGTTTCAGCGCCTCGCCCTGATAGGTGAAGGCCAGCTGCGCCCCCTGTGCCGCGCACGCCTTGGCGATGCCCCAGGCGATGGAGCGGTTGTTGGCCACGCCCATGATGAGGCCGCGCTGGCCGGCCATGAATCCCTGTTGCGCCATGTCGTTCGCGCTCCGATGTTGCAAACACCCCCGTGCCTTTCGTTGCTAGCATCACCGGGCGCGGCGGAAAAGAGGGCGGGCTTGACGCCTTGGGGAAAACCGGCCCACAAGGGCCTCATGGCCGATCCGTTCGACGACATCCGGCAGCTGCTGGCGGAGAAGGACTTCGCACAGGCCGACGATCCGATCGCCCTGTTCGGGCGCTGGTTCGCCGAGGCGAAGGAGGCGCAGCCGGTGTATCCGGAAGCCATGGCGCTGGCCACGGTGGACGAGAACGGCCTGCCCGATGTGCGCATGGTGCTGCTGAAGGACTTCGACGAGAAGGGCTTCGTGTTCTACACCAACATGGAAAGCGCCAAGGGCCGGCAGCTGGCCGCCAACCCGCGCGCGGCGCTCAATTTCTGGTGGCCGGCCCTGCACCGGCAGGTGCGCATCCGCGGGCCGGTGGAGCCGGTTCCGGATGAGGAGGCGGACGCCTATTTCGCCTCCCGGCCGCGCGGCTCGCGCATCGGGGCGTGGGCATCGAAGCAGTCACGGCCGCTGGAGAGCAGGCGGGCGCTGGAAAAGGCGGTCGCGGCATATGCCGCGAAGTTTCATGTGGGCGCGGTGCCCAGGCCGCCTTACTGGACGGGCCAGCGCGTGGTGCCGCTATACATGGAGTTCTGGCACGAACGGCCGTTCCGGCTGCATGAGCGGGTGCTGTTCGCCCGTGACGATCCGGCGGCGGCGTGGCGCAAGACGCGGCTTTATCCGTAAGGGGGAACGCGAGATGGCTTACTGGCTGTTCAAATCGGAGCCGAACACCTGGAGCTGGGAGGATCAGAAGGCCCATGACGGCCCGGCCGAATGGGACGGGGTGCGCAACTATCAGGCCCGCAACAACATGCGGGCGATGAAGGTGGGCGATCCGGGCTTCTTCTATCACTCGGTGAAGGAAAAGCGCATCGTCGGCATCGTGCGGGTGGCGGTGGAGGCGCACCCGGACAGCACCACCGACGATCCGCGCTGGGAATGCGTGGACGTGGAGGCTCTCACCGACATGCCCCGCCCGGTGAGCCTTGAAGAGATCAAGGATCATCCCGATCTGGAAGGCATGGTGCTGGTCAACAACTCCCGGCTGTCGGTGCAGCCGGTGACGGAGCGTGAATGGCGGATCATCTGCAGGATGGGCGGGCTGGATCCGGATACGCTCAAGCCGCTGAGTTGAGCGGCACACATCGACCCGTCAGCATACGTCAACGTCGCGTCAACCACCAGTCTTTTACAGCTGGTGCGGCTCAGGATAGGATGCGCCGCCGTTCTCCCTCCGGGGAGAGGCCGCGCAAGAGGTGACGATTCGCCGATGAAGGACTTTGGAGACATCTTCGATCGCATCCGCATCCGTCCGGACAAGGAGGAGGCGCTGCGCAACCGCGTGCCGGAATGCGCCTGGCCGGGCTGTGAGCGGCCGGGGCCGCACCCGGCCCCGAAGGGCCGCGACCACGAGGGCGAATACTACAACTTCTGCACCGAGCACGTGCGGCGCTACAACAAGAGCTACAACTACTTCAAGGGCATGAGCGACGACGAGATGCGCGAATGGCTGGAGATGAACGCCACTGGCCACCGCCCCACCTGGCGGCTGGGCGAGAACGCCCACGCCTTCCGCGCCTCCGGCCAGCGGCCCGGTGCGGGCGGCTTTCGCCATCAGGCCATGTGGGAGGACATGCACGAGCTGTTCGGCCAGCGCGCGGAACGGGCGCGGCCGAAGCGCACCTTGCCGGGCAACCTGGTGAAGGCGCTCGACCGGCTGGGGCTGGACGAGACGGCGGACGCGGCGGCCATCAAGGCGCGCTACAAGGAGCTGGTGAAGCGCCTGCACCCGGACGCCAACGGCGGCTCCCGGGCCACCGAGGAGACGCTCAGGGCGGTCATCGACGCCTATCAGATGCTGCGCAAGGCGGGGCTGGTGTGATTTCTCCGACTGTCATTGCCGGGCTTGTCCCGGCAATCCAGAAGCACACACGCTGGAGGGCGTGTGTGCTCCGAGTATTTCTGCGCTTCTTTCCTTTGTGAGCCTGGATGCCCGGAACAAGTCCGGGCATGACGACGGAGAAAATGGCGATTTCATCAATGCCTGTCACCGCACCGGCGGGATGGTGACCAAGCGGGCCCGGCAGCGGTCGCGCTCGTTCAGGCCGCAGCGCGACGGGCGGCCGGTGGGCGAGAAGCACACGCGCAACTCCCGCAACCACGCGCGCGCGCCCCGGCCCCGGCAGACGACGGCGAAGCCGTCCTTCGGGAAGTCCGGGTTGGCGCGGGCGAAGTCGGCGCGGATCTGCTCCGGCGTGCGCTTCAGCGGGCGGGCCGGGGCGATGTAGTCACGCGGGATGGTGAGGCTTCTGAACAACCGTTCGGTCAGCGCGAAATAGGCGCGCGGCGACAGGCCGGAGCAGGTGCCGTGCTTGCGCCACTGATGGATGACGAGACCTTTCGCCGGCATCACGTCGAGCACTTCGCGAATCACCCGATCGGGCACGAAGCGTTGCGCGGCGCGGCACGACGACGGCCAGCCGCGGCGGAATTGCGGCCACAGGCCATGCACCACGAAGCCCAGCGCCGCGCCCGGCGCGCACTGGCGGGCGGCGTCGCGGCGCGCCTTGCCGCGGGCGCTCATGCAGAAGGTGGGCGACCATGACAGGGCCAGCACGTAATAGTCGAACAAGCCGGGCCGTTCGCCCTTCGCCGCCGCCGGGGCGGCCAGCAGCGACAGGCCGAGCCATGCGGTCAATATGGCGCGCGTGAACGTGAACATGAGGCGGGCCATAGCATGGCGCCCACGTTTCGCAAAGTCAGATGATGCGGTTGGCGGCCAGCGTCACGTGGGAAGCCGCTTCGGGCAGGGGCTGCGTGAGCGCCATGAGCCGCCGTTCATGGTCATAACCGGCGATGGCGTCCCTTGCCGCCGCCTCGATGGTGTTGCCGATGACCCGCGCCGGCCCGGCCCCGCTGGTGAGCGAGACGATGATGCCGGTGCGGCAGCGGCGCAGGGTGTTGGCGCGGGCCG
>DRPD01000087.1 GCA_011374735.1 Thermopetrobacter sp. | reverse complement strand
TCGCGTCATCGAGGATGAAGGCGGCGGGCTTGCGCGGGCGTTCGGTCATGTCAAATCGTCGGCGATGAGGAACTGCAAGGCGGCGTCGAGGCGGATATGGGGAAAGGCGGGGAGGGCGCCAAGGGGTTTGGGCCGCTCCAGCGGCGGCGGGCGGAAGTGGACGATGTTCAGGTGGCCCTCCAGCGCGCCGCTTACGGCATCGTGCGGGGCGGCCGGCAGATCGCCGGGGAAGATGGCCGCTTCCGTCTTGCCGTCGAACGTCTTGCCGGCGATCCTCTCGCCCTTTTCCGGCACGCCGATGATCACCGGCAGGGTGTCGCCGCCCTGGGTCACCTCGCCTTCACGGGTGGCGCGCAGCGCGGCGATGGCTTCCGTTTCGATGCGCGCGCCGTGGAAGGTGGCTTGTCGCGCCGCTTCCTCCACCAGCAGGGCGAGGATGTCCTTCAGCCGGTCGTGCTGGCTGTGGTGGATGAGATCGGCCCGGGTGGCGGCGAACAGGATGCGCTCGGCGCGGCGGCTGAACAGGCCGGACGATCCGGCCCGGAAGCAGGCCAGCACGGAGGTGAGCGCCGCCTTCAGATCCTTCACCGCCGCCGCGCCGCCGTTCAAGGCCGTCAGGGCGTCCACCAGCACCAGCTGGCGGTCGATGCGGGCGAAATGGTCATAGAAGAAGGGCCGGGCGACGCGCGCCACGTAGGCGTCGTAGCGGCGCCGCATCTCGCGCCACAGCGGGCCGTCGCCGGCGGGCAGGGGGGCGAAAGTGAGCAGCGGCGATCCGGCCAGATCGCCGGGCATCAGGAAGCGCCCCGGCTGCAGGGCGGAAAAGTGGCCCGGATGGTCGCGGCAGGCGAGGAGGTAATCGCGATACAGCTTCGCCGCCTGTTGCGCGGTCTGCTCGTCGAACGGCGCTTGATCATCGAGTGAGTTGGTGAAGGCCAGCCAGTCCTGCGCCAGCGCGGCGCGGCCGTTCTCTGCGGCGCGGGTCAGCGCGGCGGCGCTCCATTCGGCGAAGTCCATGTCCAAAAGCGGCAGGTCGAGCAGCCATTCGCCGGGGTAGTCCACGATGTCGATGTTCAGCCGCCCGCCATGCAGATTGCGGCCCAGCCAGCCGGCCGGTTCGTAATCGACGACGAGGCGCAGCTGGGCGATCTGGCGGGTGCTCTGCGGCCAGCGGCGATCGGCCCCGGCGGTGAGCGCCGCGATGTGTTCCTCATAGGCGAAGCGCGGCACGTGGGCGTCCGGGTGCGGTTGCAGCCACACGCGGCGGATGCGCCCGGCGCGCAGCGGCTCGAACAGCGGCAGCGGCGCGGCGTTGAGCAGGGTGTGCACCAGGGCGGTGATGAACACCGTCTTGCCGGCCCGCGACAGGCCGGTGACGCCGAGGCGGACGGTGGGGGAGAACAGGCCGCCGACGCGCTCCGCGAAGCTGGTGGCGGCGTTCTTCGCCTCGTCGAGAATGCTCAGGTTCTTCATCAGAGCGACTTATACAGGAGTTGGCAAAAAGATTCAGCGGGCGGGGACAACTTGTTGATGGTGAATCGGTTTTTCGCTCTTCAGAGGGTGATTCAAGTGGTTAACAAGATGATTCATCTCATGGTTAACGAGATGTTTTGTCTCCATTCGGCAGTGCCTTGGGGCGCATGAAACGGGCCAGCCTGACGGGCGCGTCGGGGAAGGCGCGCCAAACATCGGTTTCGACGTGGAACACCGCCGCGGCGCAGGTGGGGAACCTGTCGATCGCGCCGCCGGCCAGCCGCCGGGCCAGTTCGTGCAGCGCCGGGTTGTGGCCGATCACCAGCAGCGGATCGGCGGCGCCGCCATGCTCCCGGATGGCGGCGATGATGGGCGCGGCGTCGTGAAAGACGTAGAGTTCGGGCAGGATGGTGGCGGCGGGTCTGGCCGGCCAGGGGCGGCTCAGTTCCTCGAAGGTCTGCCGCGCCCGGGTGGCGGGAGAGACGAGGGCGCGCTTCGGGATCAGCCCGTGCGTCACCAGCCAGCGGCCCATGCGCGGCGCGTCGCGCCGGCCGCGCGCATTGAGCGGGCGCTGTTCGTCGCTCAAGCCCGGATCGTCCCAGCTCGACTTGGCGTGGCGGAGGAGGATGAGGGTCAGCATGGCTCATGTTCGGTGGTCTTCTCTCCTCCGTCATAGCCGGGCTTGTCCCGGCTATCCAGAACGGTCTTTCGTCGTGGAACGGAAGTGAGAAAGGAAGATCAACGTTGCGGTATGGTGGAACCGCCCTCTGGATTGCCGGAACAAGTCCGGCAATGACGCAAGGGCGGGGGCGATGACGTGGAGGCGGGGTGGATGCCTCACGCCTCTTGCGTGCCGATCTTCTCCACCTCGAACGGGGTGGTCTGATAGACCTCGTTGATCCAGTTGCCGAACAGCAAATGGGCGTGGGAGCGCCAGCGGTTCTCCGGCGTGGCGTGCGGGTCGTCGTTGGGAAAGTAGTTCTCCGGGATGTGGATGTCCTTGCCGGCCTCGCGGTCGCGCCAGTATTCCTCGGCCAGCGAGGTGGTGTCGTATTCGATGTGGTTGAACATGTAGAGGTGGCGGCGCGGCGCATCCTCCACAAGGCACAGGCCGGCCTCGTCGCTTTCCATCAGCACTTGAAGCCCGGCGTCCTTCGGCAGATCGTGCGTTCTGACCTCCGTCCAGCGCGACACGGGGATGGAGAAATCATCGGAAAAGCCGCGCAGATAGGGTGATTGCGGCTTCAGGTTGCGGTGGCGATAGACGCCGAAGGCCTTGCGCGGCAAGGCGTGCTTGGGCACGCCGTGAAAATGGTTGAGCGCCGCTTGCGCGCCCCAGCAGATGTTCATGGTGGAGTGCACGTGGGTCTGCGTCCAGTCGAAGATGTCGCGCAGCTCGTCCCAGTAGCGCACTTCGGGGAAGTCCAGCAGCTCCACCGGCGCGCCGGTGACGATCAGGCCGTCGAACTTCTCGCCGGCGTCGCGGATGTCGCGGAACGAGCGGTAGAAGGCGATCATGTGCGCTTCGGGGGTGTTCTTCGGCTTGTGATCGGTGATGCGCATCAGGGTCAGCTCCACCTGCAACGGGGTGGC
>DRPD01000086.1 GCA_011374735.1 Thermopetrobacter sp. | reverse complement strand
GTATTGCGAGGTGACGGCGGGCAGGGGGTGGGGAAGGATCTTCAGAGCATGATTTAATTGGCCAGCATGTTGGCCATTCTGGCGATGGTCTTCTGATAGACGGTGGCCCGGTTCCAGTCCTTGATGACCCGGTAGTTGGGCTGACCGGGGTTCCAGCCGCCGCCGCGCCGCCAGCCGTGGCCGCGCAGGAAATTGGCCGTGGAGGCCAGCACGTCCGGCACCGAACGGATCAGGTCGCGCCGCCCGTCGCCATCGAAATCCACCGCGTATTGCACGTATTTCGAGGCCAGGAACTGCGTCTGGCCGATTTCGCCGGCCCAGGCGCCGATCATCTGCCGTTTCGTCATGTCGCCGCGCGCCAGGATGCGCAACGCGCTCATCAGCTCGTTGCGGAAGAAGGCGGCGCGGCGGCAGTCATAGGCCAGGGTGGCCAGCGAACGGATCACCGACATCTTGCCGGAGTTGCGGCCGAAGCCCGTCTCCAGCCCCCAGATGGCGACCAGCACCTCGCGCGGCACGCCGTAGCGCCGCTCGATACGATCGAACAGGCGGTCATAACGCTGCATCAGGCGCTTGCCCTTGCGGATCATGGCGTTGTTGACCCGTAAGCGCCAGAACTTCGCGAAGCTGAGCTTGAAGGACTTCTGGTTGCGATCCAGCTTGATGACGTAAGGGTTGTAGCGCACCCCGTTCAGCGCGCCGTTCGCCACCCGCGCCGGAATGCCCCGCGCCACCGCCTGGCGCTTGAACTGCCCCAGCCAGGCGTCGAACCCCGCGCCCGTATTGCCGCAGGTGGCGGCTGGCACCGCCGTGGCCGACAGCAGCAGCCCCGCCCCCGCCAGCGCCGTCATCATCATCTTGTGCATGAACATCGCTCCCGGTTGATGCGTCCGATTCGCCCATCGGCGGCCTTACCTTATCACGCCATGTGGCGATAGTGAGAAGGCGGGGCCGCGATCAATAGAACAGCGACGACACCGACTCCTCGCGCGCCGTGCGGCCCACCGCTTCGCCCATCAGTTCGGCGATGGAGATGACCCGGATGTTGGTGGCCAGCCGCACCGCCTCCGTCGGGCGGATGGAATCGGTGATAACCAGTTCCTTCAGCGGCGAGGCGGCGATGCGCGCCACCGCGCCGCCGGACAGCACCCCGTGGGTGATGTAGGCCGACACTTCCTTCGCGCCGCGCTGCAACAGCGCTTCCGCGGCGTTGCACAAGGTGCCGCCGGAATCCACGATGTCGTCGATCAGGATGCAGCTTTGCCCCTTCACGTCGCCGATGATGTTCATCACCTCCGACTCGCCGGGCCGTTCGCGGCGCTTGTCGACGATGGCCAACGGCGCGCCGATGCGCTTGGCCAGCCCGCGCGCGCGCACCACGCCGCCCACATCCGGCGACACCACCATCAACCCGCCGTTGTCGTAGTGCTCCTTGATGTCCTGCACCATCACCGGCGCCGCGTAGAGGTTGTCGGTGGGGATGTCGAAGAAGCCCTGGATCTGCCCGGCGTGCAGATCGATGGTCAGCACCCGGTCCGCTCCGGCCCGTTCGATCAGGTTGGCCACCAGCTTCGCCGAGATGGGGGTGCGCGGGCCGGGCTTCCTGTCCTGGCGGGCGTAGCCGAAATAGGGCATCACCGCCGTGATCCGCCGCGCCGAGGCGCGCCTGAGCGCGTCGATGATGATCAGCAGCTCCATCAGGTGGTCATTGGTGGGAAACGACGTGGACTGGATGACGAACACGTCCTCGCCGCGCACGTTCTCCTGCACCTCCACGAAGATCTCCATGTCGGCGAAGCGGCGCACCACGCACTTGGTGAGCGGGGTGTTGAGATAGGCGGCGATCGCCTCCGCCAGCGGGCGGTTGGCGTTTCCGGAAACCAGTTTCATGGCGGCGCGTCCCGACCCCTCGCTTGCCCGGTCTGATGCAGGTTCTTAAACCAGCAGCGGGCGGCCCGGTCAACATCCCCCTTGGTGAGAGGCGGCGGGTTTTCAACGCTTCAGTTGCGCCACCAGCCGCTTGATCCCCGCCGCCGCGTGGCGCGCCACCGCCGCCGCCGCCGGGCCGAAGCCGTTGTCCAGCGATCCGGCGGGCACCACGTTGGCCTGGCGCACCACCCCCATCAGCCGCCCCTTCGGCGAGCGCACCGTCCAGGCGATGGCCACCTTCTGCCGCCCGGCCGCCGGCTTGCCCATCGTCACCTTGCCGGAAATGCGCATGGTGTCGGCCCTCGCCCTGGCCCGCAGCGGCCAGCCGGCCCGCAACAATTCGGCCTGCAACGCCGTTCTCAGCTCCCGGTTGCCGCGCCCCGGCGCGCCGGCCACCTTCGCCACCATCACCGAGCCGATCCGCTCCACCGGCCGGTTCTTCCGCTCCGGCGCGGGCCTGGCGCGCTGCGCCGCCGGCTGCTTCGCCACCACCGGCGGCGGGCGTTGCGCTTCCGCCTCGCGCAGGATCGTCGGATCGATCTCCCCGGCGTCGCGCCCCGCCTTCTTCAGCGTCTCATCGGGCGGGCCCAGCACCGGCGGCGCATCGCGCAATTGCGCGCCACAGGCGGCCAGTGCCAGCGTGAGCGCCGCCAGCGCCGCGGTGCGCTCAAGGCGCCAGCATGATCGCCGAAAGCTGCCGTCCATAATCCTCTTCCCCGCGATGGGTGGCCCGGCGATAGGAGAAGAACGCCTCGTCCTCCGCATAGGTGCAGCGGGCCACATCGCGCACCCGGCCCACCCCGGCCTCCTCAAGCCGCATCACCACATAGCCCGGCAAGTCGAACAGAAAATGGCCGGCCCGCGAAGACGGCGAGAAGAAGCGGCCCCAGGCCGGGTCTTCCGCCACGAACCGCTGATGGAACTCCGGGCCCACCTCGTAATTCTCCGGCCCGATCATCGGCCCGG
>DRPD01000085.1 GCA_011374735.1 Thermopetrobacter sp. | reverse complement strand
GCGCTGATCTTCACCTACATCTGGGCCGGCCCGCATCATCTGCACTACACCGCCCTGCCGGACTGGGTGCAGACCCTGGGCATGGTCATGTCGGTGATCCTGTGGATGCCCTCCTGGGGCGGCATGATCAACGGCCTGATGACCCTGTCGGGTGCCTGGGACAAGCTGCGCACCGATCCCATCCTGCGCATGATGGTGATCGCCGTGGCTTTTTACGGCATGTCCACCTTCGAAGGCCCGATGATGGCCGTGAAGTCGGTCAACGCCCTGTCGCACTACACCGACTGGACCATCGGCCACGTGCACTCCGGCGCGCTGGGCTGGGTCGGCATGATCTCCATGGGTTCCATCTACTACCTGGTGCCGCGCCTGTGGGGCCGCGAGCGGATGTATTCCTACAGCATGATCAGCTGGCACTTCTGGCTGGCCACCCTGGGCATCGTCATCTACGCCGCCGCCATGTGGGTGTCGGGCATCACCCAGGGCCTGATGTGGCGCGAGTATGACGATCAGGGCTTCCTGGTCTACTCGTTCGCCGAGACGGTGCAGGCCATGTATCCCTACTACATGCTGCGCGCCTTCGGCGGGGCGTTGTATCTGACCGGTGGCCTGCTGATGGCCTGGAACGTCTGGCAGACCATCAAGGGCAACGTCCGCGCCGGCGAGAAGGCGCCGGCGGCACTGGCCATGGCCTGATGACAGGGGAGTGAACGGCAATGGATATTCTTGGCAAGCATGGCAAGATCGAACGCAGCGCGACGCTGCTGCTGATCCTGTCGCTGGTGGTCGTTCTGGTCGGCGGCCTGGTGGAGATCATGCCCCTGTTCTGGCTGAAGAACACCATCGAGAACGTGAAGGGCATGCGGCCCTACACGCCGCTGGAGCTGGCCGGGCGCAACATCTACATCCGCGAGGGCTGCTATCTGTGCCATTCGCAAATGATCCGCCCGTTCCGCGACGAGGTGGAACGCTATGGCCATTACTCGCTGGCCGCGGAGAGCATGTATGACCATCCGTTCCAGTGGGGCTCGAAGCGCACCGGGCCGGATCTGGCCCGCGTCGGCGGCCGCTACTCCGACGAGTGGCACGTCCGCCACCTGAAGAGCCCGCGCTCGGTGGTGCCGGAGTCGAACATGCCCACCTTCGCCTTCCTGGCCAGGAACGAGCTGAAGTTCGACGACATCGCCGATCATCTGAAGACCCTGCGCATCGTCGGCGTGCCCTACACGGACGAGATGGTCAGGAACGCGAAGGCCGATCTCGTCGCCCAGGCCACCGGCGAGGACACCGACGGGCTGATCAAGCGCTACGGCAAGGCCACCTGGAAGAGCGCCACGGAGGTCAAGGCCCGCGACTTCGACGGCAACCCGGCGAAGATCACCGAGATGGACGCGCTGATCGCCTATCTGCAGATGCTCGGCACGCTGGTCGATTTCTCGACCTTCGATCCCGGCAACGAGGAAAACCTGAGGTAAGCCATGTCCTATGAAACGGCGGCATCCTGGGGCGGCACCATCGCGTCGGTGCTGTTCACCGTCTTCTTCATCGGGGTGTTGATCTTCATCTTCCGCCCCGGCTCCACGGAGACGTATGAGAAGCTGGCCCGCGCGCCGCTGGAGGACGACGACATCGGGGAAGAAAACAATGGCTGAACGTGAACGCGACGAGGTCACCGGCGTCGATACCACCGGGCACGAGTGGGACGGCATCAAGGAACTGGACAATCCGCTGCCGCGCTGGTGGCTGGTAATCTTCTACCTCACCATCATCTGGGGCATCGGCTACATCATCTACTATCCGGCCATCCCGCTGCTGGAAACCAACACCAGGGGCCTCAGCCAGATGACCAACCGCAAGGCCCTGCGGGCGGAGCTGGAGGCGGTCAGGGCCCAACGCGCCAAACAGCTGGCGGCGCTGGAGAACAAGTCGCTTGAGGAGATCATCAAGGACGAGAAGGCCTTCGCCTTCGCCCGCCGCATGGGGGCCGCCGCCTTCAAGGTCAACTGCGTGCAATGCCACGGCGCCGGCGCCCAGGGCGGCTTCGGGTATCCGAACCTCAATGATGACGAGTGGATATGGGGCGGCACGCTGAAGGCCATCCACTACACCATCGCCAACGGCATCCGCTACAACCCGGACACCAACGAGGACACCCGGCAATCGGAATGCCGGCCTTCGGCGAACAGCTCACCCCGGAGCAGATCGATCAGGTGGCCGAATACATCCTCAAGCTCTCCGGCCGGAAGCATGACCCGAAGAAGGCCGCGGCGGGCGAGAAGATCTACAAGGAGGAGGCCGGCTGCAACGGCTGCCACGGCGACAATGGCCAGGGCATGGCGGAAACCGGCGGCCCGGCGCTGAACAACCGCATCTGGCTCTACGCCGGCGACAAGGAAGCCCTCAAGGCCCAGATCAGCAAGCCGAAGCACGGCGTCATGCCGGCCTGGAAGGGCCGCCTCGACCCGGCCACCATCAAGGCGCTGACCATCTACGTGTATTCGCTGGGCGGCGGCGCCAGGTCCTGACCGGCCGGGCCTGGAGACACCATCGGAAATGGCGGCGCGCGCCGCCATTTCCCGTTTTAAGACAATGGATTACAAATATTTCATGAATCGGTTTCACAAGCCGGAACAGGTCTGCGGCATGTTGTCGTATCGCTGATGGGTTGCCTTGGCGAAGCGGGCCGGCAGACAATACATTAGAGGCATTGAATATTGAGAACGGGAGCCGCCCGGCCATGGTGGAAGTGCTCAATACGGTGAAGAAATCGAAGGCCAGGCCCGGCGTCGGCGCCTTGCCGGAAGGCGAGCGCCCGCAAAGCCTCTATGCGGCGCGCACCAAGATCTTCCCCAAGGCGGTCAAGGGCTTCTACCGCACCTTGAAGACCCGCTTCGCCTGGGTGGCGCTGCTCATCTATTTCGGCCTGCCGTGGATCCGCTGGGATCGCGGCCCCGGCCTGCCCGATCAGGCGGTGCTGGTCGATCTGCAACACCGGCGGTTCTATTTCTTCACCATCGAGATCTGGCCGCAGGAGTTCTATTACGTGGCCGGCCTGCTGATCCTGGCCGGCATCGGCCTGTTCGTCGTCACCTCCATGTTCGGCCGCGCCTGGTGCGGCTATGGCTGCTGGCAGACGGTGTGGACGGACTGGTTCATGTGGGTGGATCGCAAGATCGAGGGCGACCGCAACGCCCAGCAGAAGCTGGACAACATGCCCTGGAACTTCGAGAAGATCCGCAAGCGCGGCCTGAAATATCTGATCTACACGCTGATCGCCTTCGCCACCGCGCTCACCTTCATCCTCTATTTCGCCGACGCGCCGTCGCTCGTCTACTGGTTCTTCACCGGCCAGGCGCCCTTCGTCGCCTATTCCACCGTCGCCATCATGGGCTTCATCACCTGGCTGTTCGCCGGCTTCATGCGCGAGCAGGTGTGCATCTACATGTGCCCGTGGCCGCGCATTCAGGGCGCGATGGTGGACGAGGACACCCTGATCGTCACCTATAACGACTGGCGCGGCGAGCCGCGCGGCACCCGCGGCGACCGCAAGCGGCACAAGGAGATCCGGCATGGCGACTGCATCGACTGCGGCCTGTGCGTCGCCGTCTGCCCCACCGGCATCGACATCCGCGACGGCCAGCAGCTGGCCTGCATCACCTGCGCGCTGTGCATCGACGCCTGCAACGGCGTCATGCAGAAGATCGGCAAGCCGGAGGGCCTGATTTCCTATTCCAACGTCAAGACCTACAATGCCCATGTCACCGGCCAGCTCAAGCCGGAGGATCAGAAGTCGTTCGGCTGGCGCGATGTCATCCGCCCGCGCACCATCGTCTATCTGCTCTTCTGGCTGGCCATCGGCACCGCGATGTTCCTGCACCTGACCTTGCGCGAGCGCTTGCAGATCAACGTGGTGCACGACCGCAACCCGATCTACACCACGCTGTCCAATGGCGAGGTGCGCAACGGCTACACGGTGCGGCTGCTCAACATGCAGCTCAAGCCCCGCGTCTTCCGCATCTCCATGGAGGGGCTGGAGGCCGGCCGCATGCGCATCCTGGAGCTGAACAGGCCGGCCGCGCGCAGCTTCGAGGTCGAGGTGCCGGCCAACAAGGCGAAGACGCTGAAGGTCTACGTCACCGCCGACCCGGCGCGATTGAAGGCCGGCCGCGTGGAGTTCCGCTTCCGCATCGACGCGCTGGCCACCGACAGCACGCCGGCCGAAACCGCCTACAAGCGGGCCGTCTTTGAAGCGCCGGGGAAATAGGGCAGGATGGGGCGACGGCACCACGCAAGGGAGCATGAACATGGCGCGTCAAAAGGAGTTTCGCCTCACCGGCCGCCACGTGCTGGCGATGTTCATCGCCTTCTTCGGGCTGATCTTCGCCGTCAATTTCTACATGGCCTGGCTGGCCAACAAGAGCTGGACGGGCCTGCTGCCCGGCAATGGCTATGAAGCCTCCATCAAGTTCAACGCCGAGGCGGCGAAGGTGCGCGCCATGCTGGCCAAGGGCTGGCGCACGAAGCTGACCCACGACCGTTCCGGGCGCATCGTCATCGAGCTGACCGACGCCAAAGGCCGCCCCGTCACCGGCCTGAAGGTCACCGGCGTCATCGGCCGCCCGGTGCAGAACCGCGACGACCGCAAGCTGGTGTTCACCGAACGCAAGATCGGCCTGTATGAGGCGACGACCCCGCTGAAGGTGGGGGTCTGGCATCTCGACGCCTGGTTCCGCCGTGGCGAAGAGCTGCAATGGCGCCTGAGCGAGCGTTTCGTCATCCGCCCGGAGTGAAGATGGCGCGCAAAAACATGTAAGGGCTATATGGCAATGCTCAAACAGGCCCGGACAAACGGCAGCCATCTGTTCGCGGCGGTATGCCACACCGCCAACGCCCATCCGTCATTGCCGTCTCCCACCTCGTCATTGGCGCACCCCACCTCGTCATTGCCGCACCCCACCTCGTCATTGCCGCACCCCACATCGTCATTGCCGGGCTTGTCCCGGCAATCCAGAGCCACCAGCGCATGCATGCATGGCATGCCAAGGTGCCACCCCGCAGCTCCTTCCCATCGGGCCTTGGATGCCCGCTGGCGCGGGTATGACGGTGGCGAACATCACCACGGAAGAACACCATGAGCGGCTGTTGCGGAACGGCATGGGAAGGCGTCTGCGTCCAGCCCGGCGAGATCGGCCGCTGGGTGCGGCGTCTTGACGACGGCGCCTTCGAGCTCAACCTCATCGCTCCGGCCATCAGCACCGCGCAGTG
>DRPD01000084.1 GCA_011374735.1 Thermopetrobacter sp. | reverse complement strand
CAAGGCACCGTAATTCCAGAGGAATTTCATGTGCGCTCAATTTTTCCCTGGACGCCAATGGGCGCAAGCGGGCATCTCAGGCCACGGGCGCATGAGTCGAGAGAATCCGCGTCATGGCGGCGCAAGCCCAGTGGTGTCCAAGGAAAGTGCCATGAACAGACAATTCCATCTTTCCTTGTCGTCACGCCCGCGAAAGCGGGCGTCCATGCGGCGGTGCAACACGCACTGACGATGCGCAATACCTCCGGTGTTTCAGGTGCTTTCACCGGAATCTCGCGGCAATGACGAGATTCGGCATGGATGCCCGTTTTCACGGGCATGACGGTTTTGGACAGCAATGGAAAGCAAGCCTTAATATCGGGCAAACGCTTCAAGGCACCGTAATTCCAGAGGAATTTCATGTGCGCTCAATTTTTCCCTGGACGCCAATGGGCGCAAGCGGGCATCTCAGGCCACGGGCGCATGAGTCGAGAGAAACCTCGTCATGCCGGCGCAAGCCGGCATCTCAGGCTGCACACGCATGAGTCTGCGGCACGAGATCCTGACTTTCGTCAGGATGACGAGTGTCCTGGTGAGACATGAGCTTGCGGCAACCGTTCCCGCCCTCTGGCAGCGCCAACATTCGTTGGATACGACTTCCGCTGACTGTTGAACCGCGGGAAGGGACAGCGGTCTTCCAGTCCCCACCATCATGAGGAGACGCAGCAACAGCCTCCCCGCCGGGGCGGCTCACTCGATCTCGCCCACCTCCGGCAGGGTGGCGAGATGGGCCGTGATGTCGTCCTTCACCGCGTCGCGCATCGCTGCCGAAACGGGGCTTTCGCAGACGATCACCAGCTCCGGTGCGTTGGAGCTGGCCCGCACCAGCCCCCAAGTGCCGTCGGCCAGCGTGAAGCGCACGCCGTTGACCGTGTTCACATCGGCGATTATCTGCCCGCCGATCCGAGCGCCGTCGGCCATGCGGGCCTGATAATGGGCCGTGATGGCCTCCGAGACGGCGTATTTCTTCTCATCGCGGCAATGCGCCTTCAGGGTGTGGGTGGCGTGGGTGGCCGGCAGTTCGCGATACAGATCGGCCAGGCTCTTGCCGCCGGCGGCGTCCAGCATGTGCAGCACGGCGATGGCCGACACCAGCCCGTCGTCGTAGCCCAGCCCCACCGGCGGGCGGAAGAAGAAGTGCCCGGACTTCTCGAACCCGGCCAGCGCACCCAGCTCCGTGGTGCGCCGCTTGATGTAGGAATGCCCGGTCTTGTAGTAGTCCGTCCTCGCCCCCAGCTCCTTGAGCACCGGATCGGCGGCGAACAGGCCGGTGGACTTCACGTCCGCCACGAACGTCGCGCCGGGATGCCGGCGCGCCAGATCGCGGGCGATCATCACCCCGATCTTGTCCGCGAAGATGGGATGGCCCTCGTTGTCCACCACCCCGCAGCGGTCGCCGTCGCCGTCGAATCCCAACGCCAGATCGGCCCCGTGTTCGCGCACCGCCCGCGCCATGTCCTCCATCATGGTCCTGTCTTCCGGATTCGGGTTGTAGTGCGGGAAATTCCAGTCCAGCGCGCAATGCAGCTCGATCACCTCCGCGCCCATGCGCTTCAGCATTTCAGGCGCGAACGCCCCGGCGGTGCCGTTGCCGCACGCGCACACCACCTTCAGCCGCCGTTTCAGCATCCCGGCCCGCTCGGCGAGATCGTCCAGATAGCGCTGCCGCATGTCGGACACGACGATGAACTCGCCGCCGCCGCGCGTTTGCCAGCCGCCGTTCAGCACGATGTCCTTCAGCGCCGCCATCTCGTCGGGCCCGAAGGTCAGTGGCGCGTCGCAGCCCATCTTGACGCCCGTCCAGCCGTCCGGGTTGTGCGACGCGGTGACCATGGCCACCGCCGGCACGTTGAGCGAAATTTGCGCGAAATAGGCCACCGGCGACAGCGCCAGCCCGATGTCGCGCACCTTGCAGCCGGCCGCCAGCAGCCCGGCGATCAGGGCCTGTTTCACCGACTGCGAGTAATGGCGGAAGTCATGCCCCACCACCACCTCCGCCTTGCCCCGCTCATGCAGGAAGCTGCCAAGGCCCAGCCCCAGCGCCCGGATGCCCGGCAGGTTGATTTCGCTGCCGACGATGCGCCCTTGGTCATCCTTGCGAAAATGCAGCCAGCGCGCGTCGTATTCGCGGAAACCCGTCGGCTTGACCAATGGCAGGTTCTCGAAATCGGCGCTGTTGGGGGCGAGATCGTGAAGCGGTTTGTGCGGCATGCGTTCTGGCTCTCGAAAGGATGGCAAGGTGAATCATGTTGCCCTTGTGCCATGATGGCGCGGGGGGTCGCAACAATGCGAAAGACCGGCCCCGTGGGGCCGGCCTTCCAGTCTCGTGGGCGGCTGACGGCGCTCAGAAGGTGGCGCGCAGGAACAGGCCGCCGGCGATGGTGGTCATGACGTTGCCGCTGGTGACGTGGGTGTCGCGGGCATAGGTGCCGCGCACGCCGATCTTCAGCGCATTGGTCAGCCCATAAACCGCCTGCGCGCCGGCGTTCCAGCCCCAGTTGACGTTGGCTCCGGTGCCCATGTCGTTGTAGTAGCCACCCATCACGGCGACGTGCAGGCGGCCCAGCTTGCCGCCCAGCTCGCCATTGACGCCCCAGGCGGTGTCGTCACCCTCCAGCCCGTAGTGGACACCGGGCATGCCGGGCGCGAGGCTGCCGGGCGCATGCGGATTGCTGGTGATGAACTCCTGCGCCAGGCCGCGCGAATAGGCGCCGGCCACCTTGATGTAAGCGGGGCCGAAGTTGACCTTCGCGCCGGCCGCGACGCCATAGACGATGCCCGGCAGGGAGGGCGAAAACCCGCCCCGCGCGCCGATCATCAGGCTGAAGCGGTCGAAGTCGGCGCGCACGAAGCCGGCCACGTCCGGCGTGATCAGGCCGGCGGTGGACTGCTGCACGCCAACCCCCACCTTCACCGGGCCCATGCCGTATTGCAGCATGATCTGATTGACCAGCCTTGTCGCCTGCGCGTCGAGGGTGTCGGGGCCATAGGGCACACGGTTGCCGAAGGCGCTGCGCACGTTCATCAGGGTATCGATGCTGTCGGTGTGACCGACGCGGATCAGGAAGGAGTCCGTCGGCGACCACGTGAAGTAGGCGCGGCGCATGACGAGGGTGGCGTTGCCCGGCGCCCAGAACGTGGCCCGCACGCCGAGATGCGCCTTGACCGGGCCATGGCGGGCGTCGATGTTGACATGGCCGGTGGTTCCCCATTCCAGATTGGTCATGGAGAGGCCGGAAGCGGTGTCGGAATCATATTGCACATCCGCCTGGCTTTGCACGAAGCCGCTGATGGTGATCTCGCCGGCCGAAGGCGGTGGCGGGGGCGGCGGCAAATCGGCGGTGGGGGTGATGGCGACGGCCATCGATCCGGCGCTGTTCAGGCGCAGTTGCGGAGCGCTGTTGCCGGCCAGTGCCTGTCCGGCCATGCCCAGCAGCATCGCGCCGGCGAGCAGGCCACGGGTATAACGGGTGATGATCATCTCTTTCTCCTTGCCTTCGTCATGGCGCTAACGGCGCGACTGCGGCGCCGGCGATCGGGAGAAAAGATGAACGAATATGGTTAACAGCAGATAAACCGTTGTTTCAGCGGCATTCAGGCGGCGGCGAGCGCCAGCAGGACAACGCCGCGGACGCCGACTTCGGTGGCGCCCAGCACATCGCCGGTGTGGCCGCCGAACAGCCGCCCGGCCAGCCTCGTCATGCCCCATGCCGCCAGCCCGGCCGCCGCCAGCGCCCACAGGGCGGGGCGCGGGCCGCCGCAGCAGGCGGCGAAGGCCGCGATGGTGATGAGTGCCGCGCCGCTCAGGATGCGCCATGTCAGGGCGGCCGGGGGGCGGCCGGCGGCGTGGCCCAGGCCGTCGGCACGGGCTGGCTTCAGACGCCGCATCACCAACACCATGGCGGCGCGCGACAGCAGGTGGGCGACGGGCAGGGCGGTAAGAAGCGTCCATGCGCCCCGTTGCGCCAGCCCGCTCAGGGCCGCCGTCTGCGCGCCGATCGCGAAGATCAGCGCCAGCACGCCGAACGCGCCGCTGGCCGCATCGCGCATGATCTCGAGCCGCCGCTCACGGTTCGCCCCGCCCAGCGCGTCGGCCACGTCGGCCAGCCCGTCCTCGTGCATGGCGCCGCTGATGACGACGCCCGACAGCACCCCCAGCAGCGCCGCCGCCATGACCGGCAGGCCGGCGGCCAGCAGGGCGATCAACGCCACCGCCTGTATCAGGCCGATGACGGCCCCGACGATCGGCAGCGCCCGGGTCATGCGCGGCCAGGCGGGGGGGGCGTCGAGTCGCGGCGGCAGGATGGTGAGAAACGCCCACGCGGCACGCAGATCGCGCCCCCATTCGCGCAGATATGCCGCCACGGTTTTCAACAGCGCCCATGCCCCTTTGCTTGTCAGCCCCGCGCCGCGCAGCATAGAACGGCTTGACGATTCAGCAAAGAAACAGGGAGCGAAACGTCATGCCCCATGCCGCCGCCGAATCCCCGCTTGACCATGCGCGCGCCCTGTTGCGCGATCTGCCGGCCGCCGATGAGGCGGCGCGGCGGCGGGCCCGGGCCCGTGATGCGGTGCTGACCAAGCCGCCCGGCGCGCTGGGGCGACTGGAGGAGATCGCCATCTGGCTGTCCGGCTGGCGGGGCCATCCGCCGCGCGCGGCGGATATCGCCGTGCACGTCTTCGCCGGCAATCATGGGGTGGCGGCACAGGGCGTGTCGGCCTTCCCGCCGGCGGTGACGGCGCAGATGGTGGCCAATTTCGAAGCCGGCGGCGCCGCCATCAACCAGATCTGCGCCGCCTTCGGCCT
>DRPD01000083.1 GCA_011374735.1 Thermopetrobacter sp. | reverse complement strand
GAGGAACGCCGTGGCCCGCAGGTGATCGGCGATGACGCGGTGCGACGGCGCGCCGGTATCGCCCTGGCGAACGCCGGAAAGATCCTCGATGGCGCCGATGAGCGTCCTGAACAGGTCGATCTCGTAGTTGTCGTGAGTGCCCTGCAGCACCGCGGCGATGCGCTCCAGCCCCATGCCGGTGTCGATGGAGGGTTTGGGCAGCTCCACCCGCTCATCCGGCGTCACCTGATCGTATTGCATGAAGACCAGATTCCAGATCTCCACGAAGCGGTCGCCGTCCTCGTCGGGCGAACCGGGCGGGCCGCCGGGGATGTGCTCGCCGTGATCGAAGAATATTTCCGAACAGGGGCCGCACGGGCCGGTGTCGCCCATGGACCAGAAATTGTCCGATCCGGCGATGCGCACGATCTTCTCCTCCGGCAGGCCGGAGATCCTCTTCCACAGATTGAAGGCCTCGTCATCGTCGATGTAGACGGTGACCATCAGCCGGGCCGGATCAAGGCCGAATTCCTGCGTCACCATGCGCCAGGCCAGCTCGATGGCGACGTCCTTGAAGTAGTCGCCGAAGGAGAAGTTGCCCAGCATCTCGAAGAAGGTGTGATGGCGGGCCGTGTAGCCGACGTTGTCCAGATCGTTGTGCTTGCCGCCGGCGCGGACGCATTTCTGAGCGGTGGTGGCGCGGCTGTAGGGCCGCGTCTCCAGCCCCTGAAACACGTTCTTGAACTGCACCATGCCGGAATTGGTGAACATCAGGGTCGGATCGTTGCGCGGCACCAGCGGGGAGGACGGCACGATTTCGTGGCCTTCCTTACGGAAGAACTCCAGAAAGGCGGTGCGAATCTCGTTGACGCTGTTCCCGTGCATGCTCAGGTCATCCCGTTGATCGCCGGCGGGCCGGCCGTTATCGGGCTTTCTATCGCCGTGCCGGCGGTGAGTCCAGCATGTGGGCGACAGGCGGGCGGCGCACGCCATGCCGTCAAGTCAGGCGCGCCCCGCGCCCGATGAGAGGGGCCGCAAAAAAGGCGCCCCGCGGCGGGGCGCCTCTTGACGTGTTCCCGCTCAGCCGATGGGCACGCTCAGCCGGCGTCGTCGGCCAGCTTCGGCGCGTCGTCATCGGGCTTGATGATCTGTTCGGCGACGATGCCGGCGTTGGCGCGGATGGCCTGTTCGATGGCGTCGGCGATGTCGGGATTCTCCCGCAGGAACCGCTTGGCGTTCTCGCGGCCCTGGCCGATGCGCTCGGAATCGTAGGAATACCAGGAGCCGGACTTCTCCACGATGCCGGCGGTGACGCCCAGATCCAGCAGCTCGCCGGTGTGCGAGATGCCCTCGCCATACATGATGTCGAACTCCACCTGCCTGAACGGCGGCGCCACCTTGTTCTTGACCACCTTCACCCGGGTGTGGTTGCCGATGACCTCGTCGCGATCCTTGATCTGGCCGATGCGGCGGATGTCGAGGCGCACGGAGGAGTAGAACTTCAGGGCGTTGCCGCCGGTGGTGGTTTCCGGGTTGCCGAACATGACGCCGATCTTCATGCGGATCTGGTTGATGAAGATGACCATGCAGTTGGAACGCGAGATGGAGGCGGTGAGCTTGCGCAGCGCCTGGCTCATCAACCGCGCCTGCAGGCCGGGCAGCGAATCGCCCATCTCGCCTTCCAGCTCCGCCTTCGGCGTCAGGGCGGCCACGGAGTCGATGACCAGCACGTCCACGGCGCCGGAACGCACCAGGGTGTCGGCGATCTCCAGCGCCTGCTCGCCGGCGTCGGGCTGGGAGATCAGCAGCTCGTCGATGTCGACCCCCAGCTTGCGCGCGTAGACCGGATCGAGAGCGTGCTCGGCATCGACGAAGGCGCAGATGCCGCCGCGCTTCTGGGCCTCGGCCACCACGTGCAGGGCCAGCGTCGTCTTGCCCGACGATTCGGGACCGAAAATCTCGATCACCCGGCCCTTGGGCAGGCCGCCGATGCCCAGCGCGATGTCCAGCCCCAGGGAGCCGGTGGGGATGGCCTCCACCTCCACCGAGGCGTTCTCACCCAGCTTCATGACCGATCCCTTGCCGAAGGCGCGGTCGATCTGGGATAGCGCGGCCTCTAGCGCCTTTTTCTTGTCCATGGACGGATTCTCAACGAGT
>DRPD01000082.1 GCA_011374735.1 Thermopetrobacter sp. | reverse complement strand
TGCCGGCCTCCGGCGCGGCGCTGCTCGATCGCGTCGGCGCCGGGGCGGAGGAGCGCGATTTCGCCCATCTTGGAGAGGCCGGGCGGTTGCCGCCGGGGCGCGAAATCGAGAAGCCGACGCCGGTGTTCCCGCGTTATGTGGAAAAGGAGCGGGGGAGTTCATGAGCATCGCCATCGTCGATTCCCATTGCCATCTGACCTACGGCACGCTCGCCAAGGACATCGACGGCGTGCTGGCCCGCGCCCATGACGCGGGGGTGCATCTGATGGTCAGCATCTCCACCAAGCTCGCCACCTTTCCCGACGTGCTGGCGCTGGCCGAAGCCCATGAGGGCGTCTATGCCTCCGTCGGCACCCATCCGCACCACGCGGAAGAGGAAAGGACCGTGGTGAGCGCCGAAAAGCTGGTGGAACTGGCGGCCCATGAGAAGGTGGTGGCGATCGGCGAGGCGGGGCTGGATTATTTCTACGACCGCAGCCCGCGCGACGTGCAACGGGAGGTGTTCCGCCGCCACATCGCCGCGGCGCGCGTCACCGGCCTGCCATTGGTCATCCACACGCGCGAGGCGGAAGAGGACACCGCCGCCATTCTGGAAGAGGAGACGGCGAAGGGGGCGTTTCCCTTCGTCATGCACTGCTTCTCCTCCGCCCCGTGGCTTGCGGAGAAAGCGGTGGCGCTGGGCGGTTACGTGTCGTTTTCCGGCATCCTGACGTTCAAAAAGTCCGACGCGGTGCGAAAAGCGGCGCGTAACGTGCCGCTCGATCGGCTGCTGGTGGAAACCGACGCGCCGTTTCTGGCCCCGGAGCCGCTGCGCGGCAAGCCGTGCGAGCCGGCCATGACCGTGCACACGCTGCAGACCCTGGCCGGGCTGCATGGTCAGTCTGACGCGGAGATGGCGCGCATCACGTCGGCCAATTTCTTCCGGCTGTTCAGCAAGGCGCCGCGCCCGGCCGTTTATGACGAGGCCGCCTGATGGCGGAATATGTCTTCACCATCCTCGGCTGTTCGGCCTCCGGCGGCGTGCCGCGCATCGGCAACGACTGGGGGGCGTGCGACCCCGACGAGCCGAAAAACCGCCGCCGGCGCAGCTCGATGCTGGTGCGCCGGCGAGAGGGGCTGAAGGAAACCCGGGTGCTGATCGACACCTCGCCGGACTTGCGCGAGCAGCTGCTGGACGCCGACGTGGCGACGCTGGACGCGGCTCTGATCACCCATGACCACGCCGATCACATCCACGGCATCGACGATCTGCGCCACGTCTATTTCAATCGCGGGGCGAAGCGGGTGCCGGTGCACGCCGATGCGCGCACCGCCAACGTCCTGAAGACCCGCTTCGGCTACTGCTTCGAGACGCCGCCCGGTTCGGGCTATCCGGCCATTCTCGACCTGTTCGTCTATGAACCCTATGAGCCCATCGATATCGAAGGGGAGGGCGGCGTGATCAGCGCCATGCCGGTGACATTGCATCACGGCAAGTTCCCTTCCCACGGCTTCGTCATCAACGGGCTGGGCTACCTGCCCGATCTGAACGGCATTCCCGATGCCAGCATTCCGCATCTGGAAGGCTTGAAGGTGCTGATCATCGACGCGCTGCGGCCCGGGCCGAAGCCGCATCCGACACATCTGACATTGGAAGAGTCGCTTGAGTGGATCGAACGGCTGAAGCCCGAACGGGCCATCCTCACCGATCTGCACACGCCGATGGATTACGCCACCTTGAAGGCAACGCTGCCGGCCGGTGTCCAGCCGGCTCATGACGGGTTGACGCTCAGCTTGCCGGGCTGAAACCGGGCCAACGGCCCATGGCGCCTCATGAACATGACATGAATGCTCTATTCAGGTATAATCCATGTCATGCATGATAATAAAACCACGATAATCGTCATGCGTATCGAAGGTTGCGAGAGGGCAACTAGTGGAGGATTGCGTCATGTGGAAGAATATTGCCCAAGCGACTCTCGTCAGCACTTTTCTGGCCATGGGCGGCATGAGCGCCATGGCGTTCTCCGCCGTGGTCGGCCCCGGCGGGCCGGGGAGTGGCGCCCCCGGTGGGGGCGGCGGATTGCCGCGCTGTGCGTTCGCCCCCAATCTGCCCGGCTGTGACAATTCCAAGGCGCTGTGTTGCCATCGGAAGAAAGGCGAATTCAACGGGCGCTACCATTGCCATCGGGCCACGCCCGATCTGAAGCCGGGCCATTGCCGCGTGCATGGCAAGCGGATGCAGAATTTCAGCGCCGGGAACTGATCGCGCAGGCCGGCCCCGGCCGGGAGGATGTCAGGTGATCTTCCCGGCCAGACCGGCCAGATCGTCGAACACCATGTCCGGTTCGGGCAGCGGGTCGGGCTTCGGCGTGGCGCCCCAGTGGCCGCCGTGGCGCTGGTGCTGGCGGTCGATCCAGGCCGTGGCGATCCTCAGGGCGCTGGCCGGGGCGATGTCGTGAAACAGGCTTTGCGCCACGTGCAACAGCCCGTCGCGGCCGACGCCGAAACGCTCTTGCACCTCTTGCAGCAAGACCTCGAAGTTGCGCCGATCGGGCTTGTAGGCGCCGATGTCCTCCGCCGTGAGCACCGCGTCGAAGTCCACCCCCAGCCGGGCGATGGAAGCGGCGATGCCGGCGTTGTCCACGTTGGAGAGGATGAGCAGCCTGTAGCGCCTCTTCAATCGCTTCAGCGCCGCCGTGGTGTCGGCGAAGGGCGGCCAGTTGCGGATGGAGCCGGCGAAGGCCTGATCCAGCCCCGGATAGGTGGCGGCGCCCAGCTCGGCGGCGATGCGCCGATGCACGGCGATCAGCACCTGTTCGTAGGAGAGGGCGGGGTCGGCCGCCTGCACGGCGTGCTCATGGGCGGCGAACAGCGACAGGGCGGCGGCGCCGGACAGCTCAAGCCCCGGATTGTGGCGGCGCAGCGGCGCGAAGGCGTCGATGATGCCGCGCTCCCAGTCGATGAGCGTGCCGTAGCAGTCGAACGACAGCACCTTGATGTGGCCGGTGTCCATGTCCCTTCGCATACACCGCGACGGTTCGGCTCACAACGAAAAACCGGGGCCCTGAAGGCCCCGGTCATCGTATCGTCGATCCGTCGTCGCGTCAGACGGAGTAATACATGTCGAACTCCACCGGATGCGGGGTGTGCTCGAAGCGGATCACCTCCTCCCACTTCAGCTCCAGGTAGGCGTCGATCTGATCCTTGGTGAACACGCCCCCGGCCAGCAGGAACTCGTGATCCTTCTCCAGCGTCTCCAGCGCCTCGCGCAAGGAACCGCACACGGTCGGCACCTTTTCCAGCTCCTCCGGCGGCAGGTCGTAGAGATCCTTGTCCATGGCCTCGCCCGGATCGATCTTGTTCAGGATGCCGTCCAGACCGGCCATCATCATGGCCGAGAAGGCCAGATACGGGTTGGCGGTCGGGTCGGGGAAGCGCACCTCGACGCGCTTGCCGTTGGCCGACGGCGCATAGGGGATGCGGCACGACGCGGAGCGGTTGCGGGCCGAATAGGCCAGCAGCACCGGCGCCTCGAAGCCCGGCACCAGCCGCTTGTAGGAGTTGGTGGACGGGTTGGTGAAGGCGTTCAGCGTCTTCGCGTGCTTGATGATGCCGCCGATGTAGTAGAGGCACTCGTCGGACAGGTCGGCATAGCGGTTGCCGGCGAACAGCGGCTTGCCGCCCTTCCAGATCGACTGGTGGCAGTGCATGCCGGTGCCGTTGTCGCCATAGACCGGCTTGGGCATGAAGGTGGCCGTCTTGCCATAGGCCTGCGCGACGTTGTGCACCACATACTTGTAGAGCTGCAACTTGTCGGCGATGCGGGTCAGGGTGTCGAACTTGATGCCCAGCTCATGCTGCGCCGCGCCCACCTCGTGGTGGTGCTTCTCCGGTTCCAGCCCCAGGTCGCCCATCACGGACACCATCTCGGAGCGGATGTCCTGCGCGGAGTCCACCGGGTTGACCGGGAAGTAGCCGCCCTTGGTGCGCGGCCGGTGGCCCATGTTGCCGGTTTCGTATTCCGCACCGGTGTTCTTGGGCAGCTCCACGTCGTCGAGATGGAAGAAGGTATCATAGGGCTCGGCGGCGAAGCGCACGTCGTCGAACATGAAGAACTCCGCCTCCGGGCCGAAATAGACGGTGTCGCCGACGCCGGCCTGCTTCAGGTAGGCCTCCGCCTTGCGCGCCGTGCCGCGCGGGTCGCGCTCGTAGCGCTCGCCGGTGCCGGGTTCCAGAATGTCGCAGAAGATGCCCAGCGTCGGCTGCGCGTAGAACGGATCGACATGGGCCGACACCGGATCGGGCATCAGCACCATGTCGGACTCGTTGATCGCCTTCCAGCCGGCGATGGAGGAGCCGTCGAACATGATGCCGTCGGCGAAGGCATCCTCATCCATGGCCGAAATGTCCATGGTCAGATGCTGCATCTTGCCGCGCGGGTCGGTGAACCGCAGATCGACATACCTGATGTCGTTGTCCTTGATCATCTTCAGCACCGAATCGGCGCTCTTGTCATTGGATTTGGCCATGATCGTTCATTCGCCTCGCTGGTTGTGGTGGTTGGAAAACACTTAGAAACTCGCGCCCCCGAAAAAGCTCACAAAGCCGCGCTGCCCTCTTCGCCGGTGCGGATGCGGATGGCCCCGGCGATGTCGGAGATGAAGATCTTGCCGTCGCCGATGCGCCCGGTGTGCGCCGCCTTGCGGATGGCCTCCACGGCCTTGTCCAGCATGTCGTCGTCCACGACCACCTCCATCTTCACCTTGGGCAGGAAGTCGATGACGTATTCGGCGCCGCGATACAGTTCGGTGTGGCCTTTCTGGCGGCCGAAGCCCTTGGCCTCGACGACGGTGATGCCCTGCACCCCGGCCTCCTGCAACGCCTCCTTCACTTCATCCAGTTTGAACGGCTTGATGATGGCCTCGATCTTCTTCATGTATCGCTTCCCCGTTGTGGTGATGCGGGATCGGACGGCGACCCGCCAGCCGCATGTGTCGGAATGCATAGCAGACCGCATGCCAACCGCAAAATTCCCATGGGCTTTTTTCGACAACCTTTTTGTTTCAAGATGTTAGCGAGTGGCTGGCTGGCGACCGCCGCGGTTTCAGCGATGAAATATTAGGCAGAATGAACAAATCATGAGCACGACTGAGCGGGCATATGCGCTGTTGACGCCGGCCGAGATGGGCCGGGCCGACCGTCTGGCCATGGCCGCCGGCGCGCCGGGCGCGGTGCTGATGGAAAACGCCGGCTGGGCCGTGGCGCGGACCGTCATCGAGAGCTTCGCGCCGCGTCCGGTGCTGGTGGCCGCCGGGCCGGGCAACAACGGCGGCGACGGCTTCGTGGCGGCGCGCTTCCTGGCCCGGCGCGGCTGGCCGGTGACGGTGGCGCTCATGGGCGACCGGCGAGCGTTGAAAGGCGACGCGGCCAATGCCGCCAGACTCTGGCGCGGGCCGGTGGCGTCTCTCGATAAGGCGGCGTTGCCGCCATCGGGCCTGGTCATCGACGCGCTGTTCGGGGCCGGGCTGTCGCGGCCGCTGGACGGCGCGGCGCGGGCCTTCGTGGAGCGCCTAGATGAGTGGCGAGAGGCCGGACGGGGCCGGGTGGTGGCGGTGGACGTGCCGTCGGGGCTGGACGGCGCGACGGGACAGGTGCTGGGCGACGCGGTGGCGCGGGCGGATGTGACGGTGACGTTCTTCCGCCGCAAGCCCGGTCATCTGCTGCTGCCCGGCCGTGTCCTGTGCGGCGCGGTCGAGTTGCGTCAGATCGGCATTCCGGACGCGGTGCTGGACGAGGTCGGCCCCACCGCCTTCGCCAACGCGCCGGGGCTGTGGAGCGGGGCGTTGCCGCGCCTGGCGGTGGATGCCCACAAGTATCGGCGCGGCGCCATGCTGGTGGTGGGCGGGCCGGCCGGGCGCAGCGGCGCGGCGCGGCTGGCGGCGGCGGCCGGGCTGCCGATGGGCGCGGGGCTGGTGAGCATCGCCGGGCCGGAAAATGCGTTGGCGGAGCTGGCGGCCCATGAAACGGCGGTGATGACCGATGTGGTGGAAACGCCCGATCAGCTGCGCGAATTGTGCCGGCGCAAGCGCATCCGGGCGCTCATCATCGGCCCCGGGGCGGGGCTTGCGGCGCGCACCCGCGATCTGACGCTGGCGGCGCTGGCGCTTGACGACGTTGCGGTGGTGCTGGACGCCGATGCGTTGAGCGTGTTCGCCGATCGGCCGGAGGCGCTGTTCGAGGCCATTGCCGGGCGGCCCGCGCCGGTGGCGCTCACTCCACATGATGGCGAGTTCGGGCGGCTGTTCGCGGATGTGGGTATGGGTGGCGATCGTCTCGCGAGGGCCCGCGCGGCGGCGGCGCGGAGCCGGGCGGTGGTGGTGCTGAAGGGTGCGGACACGGTGGTGGCGCGGCCCGACGGCAGGGCGGTGGTCAACGACAACGCACCGCCCTGGCTGGCCACCGCCGGGGCCGGTGACGTGCTGGCCGGGGCGCTGGGGGCGCTGCTGACGCGGGGCATGCCGGTTTTCGAGGCGGCCGCGGCGGCGGTGTGGCTGCATGGGGAGGCGGCGCGCGCGTTGGGGCCGGGACTGACGGCGGAACGGTTGCCGGCGGCGATGGGCCGGGCATTGGCCGCATGGGAGAGAAATTGACGCTGGCAAGGGCAGGGGGGCTTTGCTATCAGAAGCCGGAAATTGGCGTGCGGCTTGGGTGGCGTGCGAGGCGCGAGGGCAGAGATTGAGGCCTGACCCCCACCCGGCGCTGGCGCGCCGACCTCCCCCTGCCAGGGGGAGGTGTAGTGAGAATGACTGAAGAGGAGCCTCACTTGTTGAGTCTCCCCGTGAAGATGGAGGATGGAAGACCGTTGTCCTCTCCCGTGGAGCAACAGGTGGAGAAGGTTGAAGAAAAACACTGGGGGAGCCTTCTATGATGAGTTTCCCAGTGAAGGTGGAGACAGGAAGACCGTTGTCCTCTCCCGTGGATCAACAGTCTGCGGAAGTTGAATCCCACGAATGTGGGCGGGTGTGGCGGAATTGGTAGACGCGCAGGATTTAGGTTCCTGTGGGGCAACCCGTGAGGGTTCGACTCCCTCCGCCCGCACCAGTCGAATGAGCCAGATCGTGCAATGACAATTGATGGAAAGACGACACAGATGGATGTGAAGGAACTGGAGAAGGACGGCCTGAAGCGCCGTTATGAGGTGACGATCGCGGCCGATGACCTGAAGGCGCGGCGCGATGCGAAGCTGGAGGAATTGCGCAAGACGGCGCGCATTCCGGGCTTTCGCCCCGGCAAGGTGCCGCTGAGCCATTT
>DRPD01000081.1 GCA_011374735.1 Thermopetrobacter sp. | reverse complement strand
TGGCGGAGAACGGCCACTGAGCAGCAACGGTGAGACGCCTTGACCTGTCGACCCGAAGAACCTGAGATGCAAGTCCCGCCGGGGCTTGCATCGGTAGCGCCCAAGCGGGCGCCGGCCTTCTCAGGCCGCCCCCGCGGAGCGCATGGCCCGCAGGGCCATTAGCATGAGCGATATGAAATGAGCCCACTGGCGCAACTGCTGTTCTGGCTGGCGGTGCTGGCGGCGCTGCTGGCCGGGCTGTGGCTGCTGGGGCCGGTGCTCACCTCGTTCATCATCGGGCTGGTGCTGGCCTACTTTCTCGACCCGGTGGCCGACCGGCTGGAGAGCTGGGGCCTGCCGCGGCTTCTGGCGACGGCGCTGATCCTGCTGGTCGGGCTGGGGCTGCTGGTGTTGAGCGTGGTCATCCTGCTGCCGCTGCTGGTGCGCCAGGCCAACGTGTTCATCGACAACCTGCCCCATTACGTGCAGACGCTGGTCGGCCTGTTCGAGGCCAACGCCCCGCAGTGGCTGAAGGACGCGGTGAATGAAAGCGCCCAGATGCCTGATGGCGAAAGCGCCGCGAAGATCGCCGCCGCCGCCGCCGGCTGGCTGGCCGGGCTGCTGCGCTCCATCATCAGCGGCTCGATGGCCCTGTTCAACGTGCTGTCGCTGTTCGTCATCACCCCCATCGTGCTGTTCTACATGCTCAACGACTGGGACCGCATGGTGGCGCTGATCGACGGCTGGCTGCCGCGCCATCACGCCGAGACGGTGCGCGGCATCGCGCGCGACATCGACACCGCCATGGCCGGGTTCATCCGCGGCCAGGGCACGGTGGCGCTGTTTCTGGGCGCCTTCTACGCCACCGGGCTGATCCTGGCGGGGCTGAACTTCGGGCTGCTGATCGGGCTGAGCGCCGGGGTGTTGAGCTTCATCCCCTACATCGGCACCTTCATCGGCGGGGCGCTGGCCATCGGCATGGCGCTCATCCAGTTCCTGCCCGACTGGCAATACGTGCTGCTGATCGCCGCCATCTTCGCGGCCGGGCAGTTCATCGAGGGCAACTTCCTCTCGCCGTGGCTGGTCGGCGGGCGCATCGGACTGCATCCGGTGTGGATGATGTTCGCGCTGGTGGCCTTCGGCTATCTGTTCGGGTTCACCGGCCTGCTGCTGGCGGTGCCGCTGGCGGCGGCGCTGCGGGTGATCATCGCCCACGGTCTGAAGCTGTATCTGGACAGCGCGTTGTATCATGGCGAACGCCGCGCCGAGGCGACTGAGGAGGATACGCCGTCATGAGCGGCGGGCAGCTGGTGTTCGATCTGCCGTTGACGCCGGGCATGGGGCGCGAGGACTTCTTCGAGACGCCGGCCAACCGGCAGGCGCTGGCCATGGTGGAACGCTGGCCCATCGGCGATGAACGCTCGCCGCTGCTGATCATCCACGGCCCGCCGGGCAGCGGCAAGACGCACTTGAGCGAGATCTGGCGGGCCCGCACCGGGGCGCTGAAGGCGGCGCCGGAAGACATCCTCACCGCCAATCTGCCGGCCCTGCTGGGCGGTGGGCATCTGGTGGTGGAGGACATGCAGGCCGGCGGCTTCGACGAGACGGCGCTGTTTCACCTGATCAACCTGGCCCGCGAACAGCGCGCCTGGGTGCTGCTGACCGCCGCCGCGCCGGCCGCGCAATGGCCGGTCACGCTGCCTGATCTGAAGAGCCGGCTGGCGGCCGCCATGGTGGCGGAGATCACGGCGCCGGACGACGAGTTGCTGCGGGCGGTGCTGGTGAAGCTGTTCACCGACCGGCAATTGCGGGTCAAGGAGGAGGTGATCGCCTATCTGCTGCGCCGCATGGAACGCTCGCTGGCCGCCGCCCGGGCGCTGGTGGCGCTGATCGATCACGCGGCGCTGCAACGCAAGGCGGAGATCACCCGGCCGTTCGTGGCGCGCCTGCTGAAGGAGAAGGGGCTCACCTGATAACCCTGCCGGCAGGGACGTTTTGCATCCGCCGCGCACCGCGGTTACCCTTGTGCGGCATGGGCATGCAGACGGACGAGAAACAACCGATGAACGAACGGGTGACGACCGGTGGCGGTGACGGCTGGACGGTGGCCGACGGCGCGCCGTGCACGCCGCCCATCGGCGACGCGCCGCCGGAAGGGCCGGGCCGGTTCCTCAATCGCGAGCTGTCGTGGCTGAGTTTCAACATGCGGGTGCTGGAGGAAAGCGCCAACCCGGCCCATCCGCTGCTGGAGCGGCTGCGCTTCCTGTCGATTTCCGGCAACAATCTGGACGAGTTCTTCATGGTGCGCGTGGCCGGCCTGGTCGGTCAGGTGCGCGAGGGCATCTCCACCGTCTCGCAGGACGGCCTGACCCCGGCGGCGCAGCTGGAGAAGGTGCACGCCTTCGCCGACCGGCTGATGCGCCAGCAGGACGAACGCTGGGCGGCGCTGAAGGCGGAGCTGGCGGAAGAGAACATCCACATCGTCACCGCCGACGATCTCACCGAAGCGGACGGGAAATGGCTCGACACGCTGTTTCTCGGCGCCATCCTGCCGGCCGTCACCCCGGTGGCCATCGACCCGGCGCACCCGTTCCCGTTCATCCCCAACCGCGGCTTCGTCATCGCCGCGCGGCTGCGCGGCAAACGCGACAGGCACGTGATGACGGCGCTGCTGCCGGTGCCGCAGCAGCTGGAACGCTTCATCCGCCTGCCGGAACGGGGCCGGCGGCGGCGCATCCGTTCCCGTTCATCCCCAACCGCGGCTTCGTCATCGCCGCCAGGCTGCGCGGCAAGCGCGACCGGCACGTGATGACGGCGCTGCTGCCGGTGCCGCAGCAGCTGGAGCGCTTCATCCGCCTGCCGGAGCCGGACAAGCGCC
>DRPD01000080.1 GCA_011374735.1 Thermopetrobacter sp. | reverse complement strand
GGCTTGCGGATTCCGAGCATGAGCCGTCTGAAGACGTCATTGCCGGGCTTGTCCCGGCAATCCAGTGGGCGGTGAAAGCATGTGGTGAGGTTGCGGTTTCTCGCTTGGCTCTCGGCACAACGAAAGGCCGATCTGGATGCCCGGAACAAGCCTGTGCCCGCGAAGGCGGGTATCCGGGCATGACGGGATGCGGAGCGGCACCGTAGCGAATTCCACCGCCGCGCCTGATCACAGCCGCCCGGCCCAGGCCAGCGCGGCGAGGATCAACAGCGCCCCGGCCACCAGCCCGGTCAGCCACGCCATCCACATCAGCGCCGGGCGCGCCGCCCGTCCGCCGAACGCCGGGGAGGCCTTCAGCGCCGCCAGATCCTGAGCCGCCGTGGCCAGCGCCCGCTGGCGGCGCACCACCCGGTGGGCGATGAACTTGCGCAGGAACCTGACCATCTCGGCGCGGTCACGAGTTTCGAACACCACCACCTTGTCGTCGATGGTGTCCTGAACGAGCCGGTAGGTGGAATTGTCATCACTCATCAGCACATGGGCGGTGAGGTCGATCCACAACCGGGGCGGCCAGCCGGGTTGCAACGCCGGCGCGATGAAGTCCGCCGCCTCCGGCATCTCGCTGAGCCAGGGCGTCAGCTCCTGTTTCAGCACGAACAGGCGCAAGGCGGCTCCGTCGCGCAAGGCCACTTGCGCGTCGTGATGTTCGGCCTGCAACTGCCGCGCCTGTTCCAGCTCGGCGCGCGCGGCGCGTTCGATGTCCTTGTCCTCGGCGATCGCTTCCACCACTTTCTGAACCGGCGTCAACCCATCGCGCGCTGCCCCCATCCGGCACAGCGCGACATGAAGATGTCATGTCCAATGCATGAAGAATGCCACTCACGGCCAGTTGGCGCGCCGCATCTCCTCCAGCCGCGAGGCGGCGCGCGCGAACATGCCCTTCAGCGGCCCCTCCCGATACAATTCCGAAGGTGCCCCCGCCGCCGAGGCCACCAGCCGCACCCGTTCCTCATACAGCGCGTCCACCAGCGCGATGAAGCGCATCACCGCATCGCGCCGCTGTGGCGCCAGCAACGGGATATGGTCGATGAAGATGACCGAAAAGCGCCGCGCGATGGCCAGATAATCGGCCGCCCCCAGCGGCTGTTCGCAAAGTTCGGCGAAGCTGAAGCGCGCCACCTCGCCGGCGGCGCGCCGCGCCATCAGCACCCGCCCGCCCAGATCCACCGGCACGGGCTGTTCCGCCCGCCCGGCTAGCGCGGCAAGCCACATGCGTTCCATCGCCGCGTCGGCCGCCGCGCCCGGCGGCGTCACCCACACCTCGTCGGCCGCCGGGCCGCACACCCGGTAGTCGTCCGCGCCGCCCAGGCTCAGCACCTCCGTCTTCGCGCACAACAGCTGGATGAACGGGATGAAATGGGCCCGGTTCAGGCCGTCCGCATAGAGGTCTTCCGGCGCCGTGTTGGACGTCGCCACCAGCACCGCGCCGCGCGCGAACAGCCGCTCGAACAGCCTGGAGAGGATCATCGCGTCGGCCACGTCGGTGACCTGAAACTCGTCCAGACACAACAGCCAGCCGGCTTCCAGCACCTGATCGGCCGCTTCGGCCAGCGGGTCGGCGTCCTCCCACAGCTCGCCCGCCGCCTGCCGCGCCCGGATCGCCCGGATGCGCTCGTGCACGTCATGCATGAAGGCGTGATAATGCACCCGCCGCAGCGCCCCGGGCGCCACCGGCGCATGCCGCGCGAACAGCCGCATCAGCAGGCTCTTGCCGCGCCCCGGCGGCCCCCACAGATAGAGCCCGCGCGGCGCGTCCCCGGCCGCCCGCCGCCCGAACAGCCGCCCCAGCAACCCGGTGGACACCGGCGGCTGGTAATTCTGCAACCGCGCCCCCAGCGCATCGAGCCGTCGCGCCACGACGCGCTGCGCCGGATCGTCCTCCAGCTCCCCGGCCGCCACCGCCCGCCCCAGCGCCCGTAACACCGGCCCCGCCGTCTGCCCGCCCTGCTCCATCATAACCGGCAGCATACGCCACGCGCCGGGGGCTTCAACCGGGAAAAAGGGCGGGCGGCTCCGGCGGCGTCTTCAGAACAGATCGGAATGGGTGCCCGTCCGCACGAGAGTCAGGGTGT
>DRPD01000079.1 GCA_011374735.1 Thermopetrobacter sp. | reverse complement strand
CCGGCGTTGGGCGAGCACACCGAAGCCATCCGCAGGGAATTCGCGCCCTGAACCCGGCCCCGCCGCCCTCACCCGAGATTGAGAGGCGGCTCGCGAGGATCATGACGCGCGCCCTCGGGGCTTTCTCCACTTTGAAACCATATCAGCGATTTGCTATGTGTCCGCCCGCACATGGACACCTCAGGGATGACGCCGCATGTCCGCTTCCTATCCCCGCATCATCACCACCCCGCGCCCGGAGCTGCCGCTTCAGGTGCCGGAGGGCTTGAGCCCCGTGGAGTTCTTCAACTCGCCGGCCAACCTGAAGAATCTGGCGGAGGAGAACGGCCTGTTCCGCACGCCGGAAGATCTGCTGATGTACCGCAAGCTGATCGGCCATTCGGTGGAGTTCGACACCTCCGTCATCCTCGACACCTCGCGCAAGATTCTCGACCCGCTGGGCCGCCCGGTCAGGCGCGATCAGGTGCCGCGCGCCGCCGCCCGGGTGTGGGAGAAGATGACCGCCATCCTGTTCGACTACATGCTCGACACCTGGCCCGACCCGCAGGCCCATGTCATCCTGTGCGGCGAGGCGTCGCTGGACGCCACCTGGCCGCTGAACAAGCCCGGCGTGCCCTCCATTCGCATGATCCACAACCACTTCATGGTGTTCCCGACCGAGCGGCTGCGGGCCGCGCCGGCCGCCGACCCGAACGACGTCAACCTCACCGATTCGGGCCACAACACCCTGTTCCTGCGCCACATGGCCGACGTCTACATGGACTTCTTCGCCGGGCTGGACTTGCAGATCCTGAAACTGGTGGAGGGCGAGGAGGTGGCGCTGTCCGTCACCGGCTATCCGCAAGGGCTGCCCAGCTGGCTGCTCGAAGACGGCCGCGCGCGCCTGCATGACCGCTACTTCTGGTATGAATACGAACAGATCCTGCTGCGCTTCCTCGACTTCTACCGCACCTTCTTCAATCTCGTCTCCACCGGCGAGGAGCGGGTGCCGCAAGACGCCAACTTCCCGCGCGCCGTGGCCGAGGTGCTGCTCGGCTCGCCGCGCTTCGTGCGCGTCGCCCGCGACCTGCGCGAACGGGTGATCCAGGACCCGCAGTTCGCCAACGACATCCGCTGGCGCCCGGCCTACAAGCAGCTGTTGTATCGCGACGACGAAGGGCGGCTGGTGGTCACCATCTCGCAGAACTCCGTGGGCAACGCCATCACCGAACTGCTGGGCATCGTGGTCAGGCGGGCGCCCGACCCGGAGGCCTACGCGAAGGTGGAGCCGGCCCTGATCGAGCATCTGCTGGCCGCCCGCCAGCGGCTGATCGACGCCGGCCTGGGCGAACCCATCGCCACCATGCACTGGCCGGCCGCCGCCACGCCCCGCGCATGAATGCCGTTTCCGGATGCGGGAGAGGGCATTTCATGCTACTCTCGGGCAGGAGGAACGCAAAGCCGAAGGGAGGCCCCCATGCTTCGCTCGCTCGTTTTCGCATCCGCCCTGCTGGGGTCGTCGACCCTTGCCCTGGCCGACGGCCATCTCGTCACCCGCACCGTGACCGGCAGCTTCGCGGACGTGGCCCAGGACGTGGAGGACGCCATCATCGGCCAGGGGCTGAAGATCGACTACCGGGCCAGGGTGGCGCGCATGCTGAGCCGCACCGCGAAGGATCTCGGCGTGAAGGCCCCGCCCTACAAGGACGGCGTGGTGTTCCAGTTCTGCGCCGCCGCCCTGTCGCACCGGCTCATGGGCGCCGATCCGGTGAACATCGCCTACTGCCCCTACCGGGTGTTCGTCTATGAACCCGCCGCCACGCCGGAACGGGTGACCATCGGCTTCGTCCCGCTGCCGGCGCGGACGGCGAAGAACGACGCCGCGCGGCAGGCCATGGAGCGGATCAACGCCCTGCTGAGTGCCATCGTCGGGGAAGCGGCGGGCCAATAGGCGTTCATGCGCCCGTGACCTGCACCACGACGCGGCGCGACCGCGGCCCGTCCATCTCCGCCAGCAGGATGGACTGATAGCGCCCCAGCACCGGCGCGCCATCGCGCACCGCCAGCGCCTCGCCGTTGCCCAGCAGCATGGCGATCAGATGGGCATGGGCGTTCTTCGGTTCGTCCGGCGGAATGTTCTCGCGCAGGTGCAGGTCATTGTGCCTGTAGGGCAGATCGGGCGGCGCCAGCCGCAGGAAGAACGCCTCGATGTCATCGAGCAGGCGCGCCTCGTTCTCGTTCACGCTGATGGCGCAGGTGGTGTGCTGCGACGTGACGACCACCTGCCCTTCCGTGACGCCCGACCGGCCCACCACCTCCGCCACCCGTTCGGTGATGTCGATGACGGCGAAAGGAGCTGGTGTCTCCACCTTCACCACATCATGAAACACCTTCATTCCTCTTCCTCCCATCATGAGAAGTAGCGCAAGACGCTGTTGCCGCCTTGCGGAGCTGCACATCTCTTCATCCGTCAAGGGCGGGGCGCAACGCCCATTGCCGCAGGCGAGGCCATCCGCATCCCCTGCCAACCGTCACCTCCACAATACGGGCGGTTGGCAGGGCGTAGGGATGGTCTTTAGAGCCAATTTAATAATGAGCGGTTGGCAGGGCGTAGGGATGGTCTTTAGAGCCAATTTAATGTTGGCAGGGGATGCGGATGGTCTTCAGAACCAATCATGAATCCTGACGGATGAAGAGGTGTGAAACGCCCGCCACGCACCAGAAAGACGGGCGGCCCCGCGAAGGGCCGCCCGCACATGCCGTCAAGCCTCACCAGGCCGGCACATCAACCACCGAAGATGTCCTTGGTGATGTTGTTGAACCAGCTGTGGGCATAGACCATCTCGCGCTTGAAGACCTCCGGCGGGGCGTCCTTCGGCGTCAGGCCGCCGGACACCTTGGTGATCTTCGAGCCGTCCTTGGCCAGCCGGTAGACCGCCGCCACGGAGAAGCCGTGGTCCTCCGCCGCGATGGAATAGCAGGTGTTCACATACGACGGCACCGGCGGCTCCTTGCCGTTGAGCAGCGCCGCCACGGAGTGGGCGCACACCTTGGCCTCGGAGTTGGCCGCGTAGCCGGACTTCGGCATGCCCTTGGCGATGGAGGCATCACCGATCACGTGGATACCCTTGTGGATCGTCGATTCGAAGGTATGCAGATCCACCGGGCACCAGCCGGAATCGTTGG
>DRPD01000078.1 GCA_011374735.1 Thermopetrobacter sp. | reverse complement strand
GGCGGGCCCTCGACACCCTCGTTGACCGATGCCCAGCCGGAGACGACATATTTCCTGCCGGCCTCGAGCGGCTCTCCGGTGCGGGCCAGCCGCAGGTTCTGGATGCGCTGGCCCATGGGCTTGTAGGGATAGAGGTCATAGGCGATGCCGCCGGAGCGCACCATGTCGCCGCCCTGCTGGTAGTAGGGATCGGGGTTGTAGAGGTTGTCGCAGACGTCCTCCAGAATCTCCTTGATGAGCTTGCCGGTCATCTCGCTGCGGTAGGCTTCCGGATAGGTGATGGCGGTCTGCGAATACACGTCGTCGGCGGTGATGTCCGATCCGGCGGGCAGCGACGGCCCCCAGCGGAAGCCCGGCGAGAGGGCGATCTCGGCGTCGCGGCGCTCCATCAGGGCGGCGCAGATCAGGTCGTCGAAGGTGCCGTCGATGTTGCCGCGGCGATACAGCGTCACGTCCGTCCTGCCCAATACCTCGTTGATCTCCTTCTCGTGGGGCTTGCGGATTTTGGCGATGAGCGCCGCCATCCCGGGGTCGGGCTTGATGACGTCGGCGAACACCGGCATGAGCTTGTAGTTGAAGCCGCTCATGCGGCCGTCCTTGACCTCCACGTCGAGACGCGAGACGAACTTGCCGGAGCAGCCGGAGGAGACGAGGATGGTATCGCCCACCTTGTGGACTTCCGGCGTGGCGTCGTGGGTGTGCCCGACGAGGATGATGTCGATGCCCTTCACGCGCCGCGCCATCTTGCGATCGACGTCGTAGCCGTTGTGCGACAGCAGCACCACCAGCTCCGCGCCGGCGGCGCGGGCGTCGTTGACGTGCTTCTGCACCGTCTTCTCGCGGATGCCGAACGACCATTGCGGGATTTTGTAGCGCGGGTTGGCGACCGGCGTGTAGGGGAAGGCCTGGCCGATCACCGCCACCTTGACGCCGCCGCGCTCGAACATCTGCCAGGCCTTGAACACCGGCTCTTCCCAGTCGGTGTTGATGACGTTGCCGGCCAGATAGGGGAACTTCAGGCTCTTGATGAGCTCCTCGACGCGCTCGGCGCCGAAGGTGAACTCCCAATGGGCGGTCATGGCGTCGGTCTTGAGCAAGTTCATGACGTCCACCATGTCCCGCCCTTGCGTCTTCAGGGAAGTCCAGGAGCCCTGCCAGGTGTCGCCGCCGTCGAGAAACAGGCACTTGCCGGGGCGCTCGGCGCGAATGGCGTTGACGATGGTGGCGACGCGATCCATGCCGCCGACGCGGCCGTAGCTCCTGGCCAGCTCGGCGAAGTCCATGTAGGTGAGCGCGTAGGCTTCGGGCGATCCCGGCTTGATGCCGTAATGGCGCAGGAAGTCCTCACCGACCAGATGGGGCGGCTTGCCCTGGGCCTCGCCGACGCCGATGTTGACCTCCGGCTCGCGGAAATAGACGGGCATCAGCTGGGCGTGGATGTCGGTGACGTGGATGAGCGTCACCTGCCCCTTCGGCTTGAAGTCGAGTATGCTCTCCTGGGTGATCGCCTGTCCGGCCAGGGCGCGGCGCAGGCCGCCGACGGTGCCGCCGGTCATGGCCATCGCGGCCAAGGCGATCTGCAGGAATTCGCGGCGATTGGTCAACACTTTGAGGTCAAGCTCCCGTTTGCTCGTGTCGTGTTCAATAGAAAAGGGGCGGCGCCGCTCCTTGACAGTCGCAGGCCCCGCCCCCCGGTTCGCGTCATGTGGTCAGCGGCGCACCGCCGGCACCTCCACGGGCAGGCCGCGCGAACGCCATTTCACATACAGTTCGAGGTTCACGTATTCCTCGGCGCCCGGCTTGTAGGGCTTGGCCCTGACCTGCTTGTTGCAGCCCCTGAAGCGGCGGTGCAGCGAGCCGATCTTCTGCCACTTCAGGCGATACAGCGGGAAGGCCTGGCCGGCCCGGCCCTCGGAGAGCAGGTCGGCGCGGATGCGCTTGCCGGGGTTGTCGATGTGGCAATGCTTGCAGGCCATGTCCAGCTGGCCGCGGCGTTTGAAATATTCGGCCTTGCCCTTCTCGAAGAACGGCTTGACCTCGCCGTCCACCTTGACGTTCATCGGCAGGCCGCGGGAGAGGAAGCCGATGAAGGTGGTCATCGACAGCAGTTCGCCGGATTCCCACTTCCAGGGCTTGGCCTTCATGTTCTCCACCCGGCAGCGGTTGATGCGCTGCTCGATGTTCTCCAGCTTGCCGGTCTTCTTGTTCAGCTTGGGATAGACGGTGAACACGCCGCGCATGGTCTTCCTGGCGTCGTCGCCATGACAGGAGGCGCAGGACTTGCCGGCCGCGCCGTCCACCTTGCTCCACAGGGCGATGCCGCGCTGCACCCACAGCATGCCGGGGTTCAGGAAGTCATCGTCCTGCATCTCGTTGGTTTCGGGGTTGGAATAATGGTAGCCGGACTTGCGGCCATCCACCTCATACTTGCTCTTCGCGGCCGCCTGGTTGGCGATCAGCAGGCCGGAGAGGAGCAGGCCGGCGGCGCCGGCCAGCGCCGCCAGCCCGCCCATGGCGCCCATGCTCTTGTTGCCTTTCCTGGTCATGTATATGGTTCCCTGCCCTTTTTTTTCCGTTCACTCCCGGCCCCCCCTGCCGCCACAGCGTGACGGCGAGAGCGCGCCGGCGTTTCTCAGCTCACTTCGATCTTGGCTTCGGCCTTGAACTCCTCGCCCTTTTCGTCGTGCCAGATGAATTCGAAGGCCCCGGACTTGTCCACCTTGCAATTGAAGGAGCAATAGGGATTGGCGGAAACGCCGCCTTCCCAATCGGAGGAGAAGAACACCTCGCCGTTATATTTGGCGGTGAACTTGTCGATGATGTGCCGCGGGATCTTCTGGCCCGTCTTCTTGTCCTTGCGGTTGCCGGATTCCATCTTGTGGCGGATGAGGGTCTTGATGAGGATGACCTCACCAGCCTTGGCTTTGCCGGGCACCTTCACACGTGCTTTGGCCATTTTCTGCTATCTCCTTGAAACTTCCTGGTCTGTCTGAGCGCCATGCGGCCGGGATCAGCCGCCGCAGCCGCCGATGGTGACCTTCACGGTGGTCTTGGTCATGTACCACTTGCCGTCGGACATCCTGGCGAGGGCGATCACGTCCTGGGTGGTGGCCATGCGGACGCGGATGGAGGCCTCCGCCTTGCCGGACTTCGGCGTGAAGTGGAAGGTGCAAATGTGGGCGACCGGGTTCTTCGTGGAAATGATATGGACTTCCTGGCAGTAGTCCTTGTCGGTCATCGGGCTGTCCACGGACACCTTGGTCGGCACGGTGGCGCCGTTCTCGGCGATCTCCGGCATGGTCAGCTTGACCTTGCCCTCCGCCGGCTTGGCCCCGGCCAGCACCTTGCTCATGTATTCCGCGGCCAGGTCGGCCTTGGCCTCCGCCGTGCCGGCCAGCCCGGCCAGCATGGTGGCGGCGGTCACGCCGGCACCGGTCATGATCAGGAAATGTCGCCTGTCGATGACCTCGATCTTCACTTTGTCGCTCATCCGGTTGCTCCTGTTGGGGTTCGACTTCACTTCTTGGCCTGCTTGGGCATCTTCAGGGTCTGAACGAAGGCGATGATGTCCTCGATCTCCTGCGCGCTCAGCACCGGCTTGCCCTTGAACTTCTTCATGACCCGATGCAGCCCCTTCACCTTATGGAAGGACGGCATGATGGTTTCCGGGTTGACGATCTTCGGATCGACCAGGCGCAGGCGCATTTCCGCCGGTGTCATGTTGCTCGCGACATCGGACAGCTCGGGCCCGATTTCGCCATGAAAGAGATGCTGCTTCAGTTGCTCCACCTTGTGGCAGGCCAGACAATTGCCCTTCTTGCGCGCCACGAACAGCTTTTCGCCGCGGGCCGGATCCCCCTTCTTGCCGGCGAGAGGCTCCGGAATGGCGATGTCATCCACCACCTTGTAGGAGGCCAGTTTCGCCGTCTTCATGTTGTCCCCGGCCAAGGTCGGGCCCGCGACCAGCCCCGCGGCGATGACGCCGCCGAGCGCGAGTTTGGCGATGCTCTTCATGGAATTCGTTTCCTCCCTCTCGATTCGCCTGTCGCCGTGCATTGCTACGGCCAGCCTGGCGTTCACCGCCTCGGGCCGACACCGGGAGGAAACCCGCCCCCTGGACGCCGGCGACTGTTATCGGCCAGCCATCGCCCGCGCATCTTTGCCGATTTCGATCGCATGCGCAAGACTGAATGTGAATAATCATTCAGGATACTCTGAGACTTTAGGATGAATATCACAATTCATTATATTAGGTTTTTCTAATGTTTCGCCCCGCTCAGTATAGCCGCTATACTCAGGGTTGCAATTTCGGGGGATACTGGCGCGCGCAAAACAAAAGGCCGCGCCCGACGGGCGCGGCCCCTGGTATCGCTGCGAACGAACTCCGTTCAGGCGGCGGTGTGCCGGATCTTGAACATGTAGACGTCGCCTTCCTGGCCCGATTCCACCAATTCGTTGCCGGTCTGGTTGCAGAACGCGGCGAAGTCGGCCACGGAACCCGGATCGGTGGCGTAGATGGTCAGGATCTCGCCGGACGGCACATCCTTGAGCATCTTCTTGGCTTTCAGGATGGGCAGCGGGCAGTTCAGGCCCTTGGCGTCGAGAACGTGTTCGGACATGCTTTTCTCCTTTGCTCCCTCTGGTTCGTGCGTTCAGATGAACAGGTTGATATGCGAGTTGGAAGCCTCCTCCAGATAGGTGGCGGCGCCGCCCAGCTCGATGCCGTCGATCAGGTCTTCCTTCTTGTATTCGAACAGATCCAGCGTCATCTGGCAGGCGATCATGCGCACGTCGGACAGCACGGCGGCCTCGCGCAGCTCCTCCACGGAGGCGACGCCCTTCTTCTTGATGAGGCTCTTCATCATGCCGCCGGCGATGGCATCGACGCCGGGAATCATGGCGGCGATGTTGGGCATGGCGATATGAGTGCCGGCCATGGGCATTTCCATCGCCGCGTTGCCCAGCACGGTGAATTTCGGATCCAGCTTCTTCTTCAGCAGCGACAGGCCGTAGAAAGTGAAAAACAGAGTCACCTTGTAGTCCAGCGCCGCCGCCGTGGTGGCCAGAATGAACGGCGGATAGGCCCAGTCGAGCGAGCCCTTGGTGACGATGATGCTCATTGACTTGGTGTTGGGGGTGGCTTCGGCCATGGCTTCGTCCCTTTCCTGTTTGCGCGCGGGTGGCGCCTTCTTCCGGGCGCGCCCGCGCCGCCCCGCTTTCATGCCTCTTTGTTATTATATTCGCATGCATGAATGCACGCTGCGGGCCGATTGGTCAAGGTGTCGCAGGCAAGATTTGCATGTGTTGTGAAGTTCGAGCCGATGGCGCGGGGTGCTCTTTATATCGCTCACGGCAGGCAAATTGCGCGTCCGCGCAATTTGCG
>DRPD01000077.1 GCA_011374735.1 Thermopetrobacter sp. | reverse complement strand
TGGCCAGCACGCCGATGACGCCGCTTTGCGTATGCTCCGCCGCCGGCTTGATGGCCGGCACCGTGCCGACGAAGGGCACGTCATGCGCCGCCCTGAGCGCCGCCAGAGCGATCACCGAGGCGGTGTTGCACGCCACCACCACCACGTCCGGCGCGGCCTCTTCGATCAGCCTGCCCATGAGCGCCACGATGCGCGCCCGCAAATCCTCTTCCGCCCAGTCCCCGTAGGGAAAGGCCGCCGTGTCGGCGGCGTAGTCCAGCGCGACCTCTCCGCCCCCGGCGGCCTTCAGGGCGCGCGCCACGGTCAGCCCGCCGAGCCCGGAATCGAACACCAGAACGCGCCGCCTCGCGCCCCCGGCATTCTCTCCGCGCCCGCTCATGGCTACTGTTTCCTGTTCTTGTGACGCTGCCTGTTGCCCGATAGCGCCCGGATCAGCCCCCGGAAGGAGCGCACCTCCTGATCGGAAAGCTCGGCGCGCTCGAACATGTTGCGCAGGTTGCGCACGATGGTGGGCCGCATGTCCGGCGAGCGGAAGAAGCCCGCCGCGTCCAGCTCCGATTCCAGATGCTCGAACATGCCGATCAGCTCGGCCTTGGTGGCCGGGCGCGAATCCGGCATCTTCAGCCCCGGCGTCAGGGCCGGGGCCTCGTCGGTCTCCATGCCGACGCGCTCCCCCGCCTCGTGGCGATACCACTCATAGGCCACCAGCAGCACCGCCTGGGCGATGTTGATGGAGGCAAAACGCGGATTGACCGGCGCGGTGATGATGACATCGGCCAGCGAGACTTCCTCGTTGTTCAGCCCCCAGCGCTCGCGCCCGAAGAGAATGCCCAGTTTCTGGCCGCGCCCTGCCCGCGCGCGCATGTCCAGGCCGGCGTCCGCCGGAGTGATGACCGTCTTGGTCATGCCGCGCGGGCGCGCCGTGGTGGCGTAGACGTGATGCAGATCGGCGATGGCGTCCTCAAGCCGCTCGAAGACCTGAACGCCATCCAGAATCCAGTCGGCCCCGGAGGCCGCCTTGACGGCCCATTCGCTCGGCCAGCCGTCGCGCGGCTCCACCAGGCGCAGCTCCGAGAGGCCGAAATTGGCCATGGCGCGCGCCGCCGTGCCGATGTTCTGGCCAAGCTGCGGATTGACCAGAATGACCACCGGCGCGTGCGGATCGCACATCTGCGGCGCTTTCGCCTTGCTCATCTACCCGGCCAGTTCTTCGATCTTCGCCCTGATGGCGGCGATGGCCTCTTCCGCCTTGTCCGCTTCGGGGCCGCCGGCCTGGGCCATGTCTGGCCGGCCGCCGCCGCCCTTGCCGCCCAGCGCCGCCGCCGCCGCGCGCACCAGATCGACGGCGGAGATCTTGTCCTTGAGATCATCGGTCACGCCGACGACCACCGCCGCCTTGCCCTCGTTGACGTCCACGATGGCCGCCACGCCGGAGCCAAGCTTGCTCTTGGCCGCGTCGGCCAGCCCGCGCAGCTCCTTGGGCGGAATGCCCTCCACCACTTTCAGCATCGCCTTGACTC
>DRPD01000076.1 GCA_011374735.1 Thermopetrobacter sp. | reverse complement strand
CGCGAGCCGCCATGACGCCGGCAGCCACGCCGCCAGCCGCCAACTGGCGCAAGGAATGCACGCTTGGCCTTATAAGAACTAATAAGATAAGGAGTCATCTTATAAGAGGTGGCGATGAAGGGGGCGGAACTGCCACCGGTCGGGGCGGGGCCCTGCGCGCCGGCGACTTATGGCTTCCGGCTTCAGGCTTCCAGCTTCCAGCTTCCGGTTTCTGGCTTCCGGTTTCCGGCGCTACCGGCTTCTGGCATTTGGCCCCGGCTCGCGCTGCGCTTGGCCGGGGTTGGCGTTCCGCTGGCGCGCCAGCGGGCGTCAAGCTTCTGCCTTCTGGCTTCCGGTTTCAGGTTTCAGGCTTCTGGCCCAACCATTCCTCCAGCCAGTGGATGTCATACAGCCCGTCCTGGATGTCGGGCTCCTCCAGCAGCCGGCGGAACAGCGGAATGGTGGTCTTCACCCCGTCGATGACGTATTCGTCAAGCGCCCGCTTCAACCGCATCAGGCATTCGATGCGGTCCTTGCCATAGACGATCAGCTTGCCGATCAGGCTGTCGTAATAGGGCGGGATCACATAGCCGCCGTAGATTGCCGAATCCACCCGCACCCCCAGCCCGCCCGGCACGTGCACCGTCGTCACCTTGCCCGGCGACGGCGCGAAGGTCCGCGGGTCTTCCGCGTTGATGCGCACCTCGATGGCGTGGCCGGCGAGGCGGATGTCCTCCTGCCGGTAGCGCAGCGGCGCGCCGGAGGCGATGGCGATCTGCTCCTGCACCAGATCGAGCCCGGTGATCTGCTCCGTCACCGGATGTTCCACCTGCAACCGCGTGTTCATCTCGATGAAATGAAAGTGGCCGTCTTCATAGAGGAACTCCACGGTGCCGGCCCCGGCATAGCCCATTTTCGCCGCCGCCTCGGCGGCGATGGCGCCGATCTCCACCCGCTGCTCGGCATTGAGCGCCGGGGAGGGCGCTTCCTCCCATACCTTCTGGTGCCGCCGCTGCAAGGAGCAATCGCGTTCGCCCAGATGCACCGCGTGGCCCTTGCCGTCGCCGAAGATCTGCACTTCGATATGGCGCGGCCGGTCGAGATATTTCTCGATGTAGACCTCATCATTGCCGAACGCCGCCTGCGCCTCCGCGCGCGCCGTCAGATAGGCGTTTTCCAGCTCCGCCTTGTCGGCCGCCACCTTCATGCCGCGCCCGCCGCCGCCCGCCGTGGCCTTGATGAGCACCGGATAGCCCATCGCATCAGCGATCTTCTCCGCCTCCGCCAGCGTCGCCACCGCCCCGTCGGAACCCGGCACCACCGGAATGCCCAGTTCCGCCGCCGTCCGCCGCGCCACGATCTTGTCGCCCATCACGCGGATGTGTTCCGGCGACGGGCCGATGAAGGCGATGCCGTGTTCGGCCAGGATCTCCGCGAAGCGGGCGTTTTCCGACAGGAAGCCGTAACCGGGGTGCACCGCGTCCGCGCCGGTGATCTCGCAGGCCGCCAGGATGGCCGGAATGTTCAGATAGCTCTCCGCCGCCGGCGGCGGGCCGATGCACACGCTCTCGTCGGCCAGCCGCACGTGCATGGCCGCCTCGTCGGCGGTGGAATGCACCGCCACCGTGGCGATGCCCATCTCGCGGCAGGCGCGCAACACCCGCAGCGCGATCTCCCCGCGATTGGCGATCAGGACTTTCTCGAACATCCCCGCCCGCGCCCCGTTCATTCGATGATCATCAGCGGCTCGTCGTATTCCACCGGCTGGCCGTCTTCCACCAGAATCGCCTTGATGACCCCGTCGCTCGGCGCCGGGATCTGGTTCATGGTCTTCATCGCCTCGATGATCAGCAGCGTCTGGCCTTCCTTCACCTGCTGGCCCACCGTGACGAACGGTTCCGCGCCGGGCGCCGGGGCGTGATAGGCGGTGCCCACCATCGGCGCGCGCACCACCCCCGGATGGCCGCTCATGTCGGCCGTGTCGTCCTTCGCCGGCGGCTCCGCCGCCGTGGCTGGCGGCGCCACTGGCGCGGCGGCCGCAACGGTGGCGGCCACCTGCGCCGGCGCCGTCTCGCGCGCCAGCCGCACCTTGAGATCGTTCAGATCCAGTTCCACCTCCGACAGGTCGGATTCGCGCAGGATCGCCGCCAGCTCACGGATCAGTTCCAGATCGACCCCCGGTTTCTTCTTCTGTGCAGCCATGCGAAGACCTCTTTTCAGCTTCCGGTGCGCGCCGCCACCGCCTGCAGCGCCAGCTCGTAGCCCATCGCCCCCAGCCCCATGATGATGCCGTCGGCGACGGGCGCGATGTGCGAGGTGTGGCGGAAGTCCTCGCGCGCCTGGATGTTCGACAGATGCACTTCCACGATCAGGCCCGCAAAGGCCCGCAGGGCGTCGTGAATGGCGATGGAGGTATGGGTGTAGGCCCCGGCGTTGATGATGATGGCGGCGGCGTCCGCGGCGATGGCGGCGTGGATTTGTTCCACCAGCGCCCCTTCCATGTTGTGCTGGCTGAAGGTGAGGGAAAGACCGAGCGCCGCCGCGCGCTTCTCGCACATGGCGCGGATGTCGTCGAGCGTGGCGCGGCCATAGGTATCCGGCTCCCGCACCCCCAGAAGGTTCAGGTTCGGCCCGTTGATGATGAAGACCCGTGCCGCCATGCGCGCCCCTGTGCAATCACGCCGCTCATCCGTGTAGCCAGTCTTGGCGGCCGGGGCAAGGCCCGCCGGCGCGCCTCAGCACACCTTGCAGCCTTCCTTGCGCACCTTGGCGACCACGGCGTTGAGCCGCTCATATCCCACCGCCCCGGGGATCAGGTTCTCGCCGATCACGAAGCCCGGCGTGCCGTTGATGCCCAGCGCCTCGGCCAGTGCGATATTTCGGTTGATGGCCTGCGCGATGGCCGGATCGGCGGCCCCCTTCTTCAGCTTCTCCACGTCAAGCCCCGCCTTGGCGGCCAGGGCCAGCGCCACCGTCTTGTCCACCCGCCCCTTGTGGGTCATCAGCGCCTCGTGAAAGGCCAGGTATTTGTCCGCCCCCTGTTTGCGCGCCGCCAGCGCCAGCTTCGCCGCCTCCACCGAACCCGGCCCCAGGATCGGGAACTCCTTGATGATGACCTTCACGTCCTTGTTGGTCTCAAGCAGTTTTTTCACGTCGGCCAGGGAGCGCCGGCAATAGGGGCAGTTGTAGTCGGAGAACTCCACCACCGTGATCTGCGCGTCCGCCGGACCGATCACCGGGTCGTCACTGCTCTTGAACAGGGCGTCCGCATGCGCCGCGATGCCAGCCTGGGCCTGCGCCTGCTGCTGGACGCGCTGCTTCTCTTCCAGCCGCCGGCTCATCTCGATGAGGATTTCCGGATTGTTCAGCAGATACTCGCGAACAATCTTCTCCACTTCCGACTTCTGGGCGGGAGAAAACCCCTCAGCCAGCGCCGGCGTGACGGCAAGCGCGGCCATGAGGCCGAAGGCGGGAAGGGCGAAACGGGTAGGAACGGGCATGTCTGTCACTCCTTGCGAGACGAATCCGATGGCGTTCGGGGCGGACTATAGCCTCATTTGCGCCGCGCCGCCCTCAAAATATCGTGCGCGCGCAGCGCCGGCGGCGAGCCCTTCTTCGCGCGGCGCAACACGCCCGCCGCCTTGCGCGCCGCCAGCCGTTTGTCGCCGCGCAGCAATGCCGCCTCCGCCGTTTCCAGTTCGGCCCGCAACAGATCGCCCCGCGCCGCGTGGGCCCGGGCCAGCAGATAATGCAGGCGCGGGTTCTCCCGCTCCCGCGCCGCCGCCCGGCGCAGTTCCTTAAGCGCCGCCGCGGCCTGCGCGCGGTTGCCGCCGGCCAGCAGCGCCTCCGCCAGCGCCATGCGGATCAGGGCGTTGCCGCCCGACAGCCGCACCGCCTGGCGCAGCGGCGCGACGGCGGCCCCGGCGCGGCCGTTTTCCAGCAGCGCCTGCCCTTTCAGTTCATGAAAATAGGCGTAGCGCGGCTTCGCCCGGATCAGACCGTCGATCAACGGCAGGCTGGCCCGCAGGTTGCCGCGCCGGAACAGGGCGATGGCCCGCGCATAGCGCGCCGGCAGGCTGTCCCGCTGGCGCGCGAAGCGCCGCCCGGCCCCGCGCCGGCCCATCGTGTAGCCGATGATCTTGGCCTGCGCCAGCCGGTGGCGCAGCGACAGGGCGGGGGGATCGGCCTTCGCATAATGCGGGCTTTGGCGCACGATGCGCTCCAGATTGGCCAGCCGCCGGCGCGGCAGCGGATGGGTCAGCAGGTAGGGGTCGACGCCGCGCAGGCTGAGGCGGTGGCGCTGGTGCATGCGCCGGAACAGGTCGAGCATGCCCTTGCCGGAGCGGCCGCTGCGGGCCAGATAATGCGCCGCCGCCTGATCGGCCGCCGCCTCCTGGCCGCGCACATAGGCCAGCAGGCCCCGCCGCAGCATCGACTGCCCGCCCATCATCACCCCGACGCCGCCCTCCGCCAGATCGCCGTTGCCCGTCGCCCCGGCCGCCGCCACGGCCCCGGCCGCCGCCAGCATGGTCAGGACGGCGGCCACCGTCATGTTCTCCACCGCGATGCCGCGCCGCACCAGATGGCCGGCCGCGATGTGCGCCGCCTCGTGGGCCAGCACCCCGCTCAGCTCATTGGGCGTGCGGGCTTCGAGGATCATGCCGGTGAACACGAAGATGCGCTGCCCGCCGGCCACGAAGGCGTTGATGGCGTTGTTGTTG
>DRPD01000075.1 GCA_011374735.1 Thermopetrobacter sp. | reverse complement strand
CGGGGGCGGACGGTGGTGGTGGGACAAGCGAGGTGCCGGGGGCGGACGGTGGTGGTGGCCGGGCGAGGTGCCGGGAGGCGGACGGTGGTGGTGGGACAGGTGAGGTGCTCGTGGGCGAATGAAAGTGGCTGCCGGGCAAGATTGGTGCAGGTCGGCTGGCGGTAGCGGCTGGGTGAAGTTCTGCTCGGGCGAGAGAGGTGCTGGTGGGTGGAGCAGGAAGGCTGGTGATGGGGCGGGGGCGGCCGGGCGGAATGGTGATGGGACAGAGGGTGTGGTGGGCATGGGCTTGAGGGCGGCGGGGCTCTTCAGCGGCCGTCGGGAATCGTGATAAGGAGGCGGCGCAACGATCCGGAGGACATGCATGAACATCCTGCTCATCGGGGCCGGCGGGCGCGAGCATGCGCTGGCCTGGAAGCTGGCGCGAAGCCGGCGCGCCGGCACCATCTTCGCGGCGCCGGGCAACGCCGGCATCCGCGAGGAGGCCGAATGCGTGGCGTTGCCCATCGATGATCCGGCCGTCGTCATCACCTTCTGCAAAAAGAACGACGTGCGCCTGGTGGTCATCGGGCCGGAGGCGCCGCTGGTGGCCGGGCTGGCCGACGCGCTGGCGGATGAAGGGATCGCCACGTTCGGGCCGAAGAAGGCGGCGGCAAGGCTGGAAGGCTCGAAGAGCTTCACCAAGGACATCTGCCGCCGATACGGCATCCCCACGGCCGATTACGCGGTGTTCGACACCGAGGCGGCGGCGCTGGCGCATCTGAAGGCGGCCGGCGCGCCCATCGTGGTGAAGGCCGACGGGCTGGCAGCCGGCAAGGGGGTGATCGTCGCCACCGAAATGGCACAGGCCGAAGCGGCGATCCGCGACATCTTCGGCGGCGTGTTCGGCGCGGCCGGGGCGAAGGTGGTGCTGGAGGAGATGCTCATCGGCGAGGAGGCCTCCTTCTTCGCCCTGTGCGACGGCAGGACCGCCCTGCCGCTGGCCACGGCGCAGGATCACAAGCGGGCCTTCGACAATGACGAGGGACCGAACACCGGCGGCATGGGGGCCTATTCGCCGGCCCCGGTGATGACCGGCGCGATGAACGCGCGGGTGATGGACGAGATCATCACCCCGACTCTGACGGCCATGGCCGAGGCCGGCACGCCTTACGTCGGCGTGCTCTACGCCGGGCTGATGATTACCGAGGACGGCCCGAAGCTGATCGAATACAACGTGCGCTTCGGCGATCCGGAATGCCAGCCGCTGATGATGCGGTTGAACACCGATCTGGTGGACCTGATGGAAGCGGCCACGACGGGCGATCTGGCCGGCGGCGCGGTGGATTGGGATGCGCGCGCCGCGCTCAGCGTCGTGATGGCGACGCGGGGCTATCCGGGGTCTTATGAGAAAGGCAGCGTCATCGAGGGAGTGGAGCGGGCCGCGGCCGACGATCTGGTGAAGGTGTTCCACGCCGGCACGTCCCGTGATGATGACGGCGCGCTGATCGCCACCGGCGGGCGGGTGCTGAACGTCACGGCGCTGGGCGAGACGATCACGCAGGCGCAACGGCGGGCCTATGAGGCGGTGGCGAAGATCGACTGGCCGGAGGGGTTCCATCGCACCGACATCGGTCACCGCGCCGTGGCGCGGGAACGGGAAGGCTGAGCGCCGCCTCATGCGCGTTCTTACGTCTCCTTCCTGATACTCCATCG
>DRPD01000074.1 GCA_011374735.1 Thermopetrobacter sp. | reverse complement strand
CCGTGTTCCTCGCCGCCGGCAACGCGGTGGGCGGTTATGTGGTCACCGAGCGCATGCTGGAGATGTTCAAGCCCAGCGACAAGAAGGAGGAGAAGTGATGCTCGATACGCTGATCCAGTTCTCCTACTTCGCGGCCGCGGTCCTGTTCATCTGGGGCCTCAAGCAGATGTCCTCGCCCAAGACGGCGCGGCGCGGCATCGTCTGGGCCGGCATCGGCATGGTGGTGGCCACGCTGGTCACCTTCCTGCTGCCGGGGCTGCACAACATCGCGCTCATCGTCGTCGCCATCCTGCTCAGCGGCGCGCTCGCCTGGTGGACCGGCAAGCGCGTGGCGATGACCGACATGCCGCAGATGATCGCCCTCTACAACGGCATGGGCGGCGGTGCCGCCGCCGCCATCGCGGCGCTGGAGCTGGTGCGCCTGGTGACCCGCGACGGCGAGCAGCTCGACCTGCAGGTGCAGTCGCTGGCGGTGGCCGGGGCGCTGATCGGCGCGGTCGCCTTCTCCGGCTCGGCCATCGCCTTCGCCAAGCTGCAGGGCCTGATCAAGAAGACCCTGCGCTTCCCCGGCCTGCAGCTGGTCAACGGCCTGCTGTTCCTGGCGCTGGTGGGGCTCGGCGTGATGATCGCCCTGTCCGGCAACGCCTTCGATCCGCGCCTGCTGATCGCCTTCTTCGCCGTCGGCCTGCTGTTCGGCATCATGATGACCCTGCCCATCGGCGGTGCCGACATGCCGGTGGTCATCTCCCTGTACAACGCCTTCACCGGCCTGGCCGTCGGCTTCGAGGGCTTCGTGCTCGGCAACCCGGCGATGATGATCGCCGGTATCGTGGTGGGCGCGGCCGGCACCCTGCTCACCCAGCTCATGGCCAAGGCCATGAACCGGCCGCTGACCAATGTGCTGTTCAGCAACTTTGGCGGCGGTGGCGGTGCCCAGGCCGAGGTCGAGGGCACCATGAAGTCGGTGGAGCCCTCCGACGCCGCAGTGATGATGGCCTATGCCGACAAGGTCATCATCGTGCCGGGCTACGGCATGGCCGTGGCCCAGGCCCAACACAAGGTGTGGGAGATGACCGAGCTGCTGATGGAGCGCGGCGTGACCGTCAAGTTCGCCATCCATCCGGTGGCCGGCCGCATGCCGGGCCACATGAACGTGCTGCTGGCCGAGGCCGGGGTGCCCTACGACCTGATCTTCGACCTCGACGAGATCAACCCCGAGTTCCCCACCACCGATGTGGCGCTGGTCATCGGCGCCAACGACGTGGTCAACCCGGCGGCGCGCGAGGATCCCAACAGCCCGATCTACGGCATGCCCATCCTCGACGTGGACAAGGCCAAGAACGTGCTTGTGGTCAAGCGCGGTCAGGGCGCCGGCTTCTCCGGCATCCAGAACCTGCTGTTCTTCCGCGACAACACCCGCATGGTGTACGGCGACGCGCAGAAGGTAGTGAGCGAGATGATCGCCACCATCAAGACCCTCTGAGGGACGGCCGTCCGCGCAACGAAACAGGGGCCCGCCGGCTGGTGGGCCCTTTTCGTTCTTCCCCCACGGCCGGCACGAACCGGTACAATGCCGCTCCATGAGCCCCGAATCCAAAGCCCCGCAGCGTGGTGTCCTGCTCATCAACCTCGGCACCCCCGAGCGGCCGGACCGCGCCGCCGTGCGCCGCTACCTGCGCGAATTCCTGTGGGACCCGCGGGTGGTGGAGTTTCCGCGCCCGCTGTGGTGGCTGGTGCTGCACGGCATCATCCTCAATGTGCGCCCGGGCCGTTCCGCCGCGGCCTATCGCAGGGTATGGACGGACGAGGGTTCGCCGCTGCTGGTGATTTCGCGGCGCCAGCAGGCGCGCCT
>DRPD01000073.1 GCA_011374735.1 Thermopetrobacter sp. | reverse complement strand
GTCAACACGATGCCGGTGATGGAAAGCGCCTCATCGAAGCTCTGGGCCAGATTGACGGCGTCCTGACCGGTCAGCGCGTCGGCCACCAGCAGCGTCTCGGCGGGATCGGCCACGGCGCGCACCGCCCTGACCTCTTCCATCAGCTCCTCGTCGATATGCAGGCGGCCGGCGGTGTCGAGGATCAGCACGTCATGGCCGCCGACCCGCGCCTCCTTCATGGCCCGTTTGGCGATGTCCACCGGCATCTGGCCGGCCACGATGGGCAGGCTGTCCACGCCGATCTGTCCGGCCAGCGTGGCCAGCTGTTCCTGAGCCGCCGGGCGATGCACGTCGAGCGAGGCCAGCAGCACCTTTTTCTTCGCGTTGTCAGTGAGCCATTTGGCGATCTTGGCTGAGGTGGTGGTCTTGCCGGAGCCCTGCAGGCCGACCATGAGGATGACGTTGGGCGGCTCGCCGTCCACCTTCAGCGGCGCCGCGTCGCCGCCCAGCATGGCGATCAGTTCGTCGTTGACGATCTTGATGACCATCTGCCCCGGCGTGACGGAGCGGATCACCTCCCGGCCGACGGCGCGCGCGCGCACCTTGTCGATGAAGTCGCGCACCACCGGCAGCGCCACGTCGGCCTCGATCAGGGCGCGGCGCACCTCGCGCATGGCGGCGTCCACATCCTTTTCGCTCAAGGCACCACGGCCGGTGAGCTTCTCGAAGATGCCGCTCAATCGATCCTGAAGGCTTTCGAACATCGGCGCCGTTTCCGTATCACTCCAAATGCCAAACGCGCCCGCGGGCGAACCCTCGCTGACGGGCGGTGACCCTCCCGCCTCCCGGGCCCCGTGTCGATCATCACGGATCGCGCGCCCATGTGCGGAACGGCCGGCGAAATTTCTCTCGCCTTCAAAGGAATTTGCGGCTTCGCTTTACGGCAAAACGCCGCTGCGGTCAAATGCGCCTCACTCGCGGGTCATGCCAAGCGCGTGCAGATAGACATCCAGCAGCGCCTCCTCTTCGGCCCGCTCATGGGGGTCCTTCTTGCGCAGGGCGATCACCTTGCGCATGATCTTCGTGTCCAGCCCCATGGCCTTCGCTTCCGCATAGACCTCGCGGATGTCGGCGGTGAGCGCCTGCTTCTCTTCTTCCAGCCGCTCGATGCGCTGCACGAACCGGCGCAGCTGCTCCTGGGCGATGGTGGGTTTGGCGTCGTTCATGATGGTTGCGTCTTTCCGTTGGTTTTCCGGCGGTGTCGGTCGCAGGTTGCGTCGTCATTGCTGAGAGAAGCGCCAATGGCGACATCTCGCCATTGGCGCTTCCTGGCCATTCTTTTCACGTCTTTGAGTCTGTCAAGGGCGGCCCTTCGGGCCGTCGCCGAAGGCGATTGCATCCTTGACAGACTTAAAAGACGTGAAACAGGCGCCAACATCTTGTTGGCATCACTGTGCGGCGCGCGGCAGTTGGCGGCGGGCCGTGGCCATGGCATGGCGCACCGCCTCGGCGATGCGCGCCGCCCATTCCTGCTGGCCGGCTTCGCTGTCGATCAGATCCTGGCGAACTTCCACCAGCGCATGGTCGAGGCCGCGCTTGAAGCCCTGGCGATCCATCATGTCGCCGCTCAGGCCGCCGCTGTAGGGCTGGTTGTCGCCCACCACCAGTGCGGGGTCGCGCTCAAGGGCCTGCTTCACGGCGCGCGAAAAACGCGGATCACGCGGGTCATACAGCAGCCCGGCGTGCCACGGCCGCCGCACGCCGCGCCAGGCGGGGGTGAAGGAATGAACGGAGATCAGCGCCGGGCTGACGCCGGCTTGGGTGAAGCGGCCGATGAGGCCGGACACGGCGTCGTCATAGGGCCGCCAGAAGCGGTCGATGCGCCGCTGGCGCTCCTCGGCGTCCACCCGGGCGTTGCCGGGAATAATGGCGCCGTCGGAGATGCGCATGATGAGCGTCGGATCGTCCAGCCCGCGGTTGGGATCGGCCAGCAGTCTCGAAAACCGGCTCAGCACCGCCGGCGCGCCCAGCATCGCGGCCAGCCGCCGCGCCACGCCGGCGGCGCCGATATCCCAGGCGATGTGGCGTTGAAGATCGCCCGGCGGCAGGCCGAGCCGGCCGTAATCGTCGGGAATGCGGTTGCTGGCGTGGTCGCACAGCACGATCAGCCCCGCCGCCACCGCCCCGGGGACGACGTCATGCGCCTCATGCGTTTCGGCCGCGATGTCAGGTGCGCCGGTCATGGCGGTTGCCGCTTGTCCTCGCGCCGCAGGGTGTGATGGATCGGGAATTCACGCCGCTCGCATGGATACCCGCC
>DRPD01000072.1 GCA_011374735.1 Thermopetrobacter sp. | reverse complement strand
GTCGCCGGGCTGCTGGATGCGCCGCTCATCCGCCCGCCGATGGCGGCGCTGGCCGATCTTGACTGGGCGGGCGCGGGCTTGCGCGTCGCGCAACCGGAGTGCGCCGATGACGGCCCGGCGATGGTGGCCTATGCGGTGGCCGGGGTGGCGGAAACCGGCTCGGTGCTCGTCGCCTCAGGTGGCGTGCGCCCAATGGCCGACAACTTTCTGGCCGCCGTGCACGTGGTGGCGCTGGCCCGTGATCGCATCGTCAAAACCCTCGAAGAGGCATGGGCCATGCTGCCCGCCCCATTGCCGCGCGCGGTGAGCCTGATCACCGGGCCGTCGCGCACCGGCGATATCGAACAGACGCTGATCCCGGGCGCGCACGGGCCGAAACGGCTGATCGTCGCGCTCATCGACCCGCCGGCGGCGGCCGCCTCGCGCTGACGCGCCATTTCGTCCGGGCCGGGGGCGGCCGATATTTCTCCACTTACTTCAATGAGATACGCCGCCGATCGGCACGCGATGCCGCACCCCTTGTATTTTATTAGAAAAACCTAATATTCCAGTTCAATCACGCGCCGCCGCAGGAGGCGGCGGACAACGGACACGTTTGCAAGGAGAACAACGATGAGTCTGAGAAAGGATCTCAAGGAGGGGTATTCGCCGCTGCTGTTTCTGGCGTCGCTGGGCGCCGGCGGGGCGGTGATCACCTTCTTCATGTATCTGCTGTTCATGATCCCGCACAAGGGCGCGCCGATCCCGCGCTTCGAGCACATCATGGCGGTTCTCGCCAACGGGCCGGTGTGGCAGCAGGCGCTGACGGTGCTGGCGCTGGCCGGGATCGTCTTCTTCGCGTTCCTGCATTTCCGGCTGCTGGTCTGGAACATCACGGAATACAGCAAGTTCAAGAAGACGGGAGGTTATCAGGCCCTGCGTTCCGGCAATGCCGAAGTGCAGCTGATGGCCATTCCGCTGACCTATGCCATGAGCGTCAACGTGGCGTTCATCCTCGGCGCGCTGTTCGTGCCGGGCCTGTGGAACGTGGTGGAATACCTGTTCCCGCTGGCGCTGGTGGCGTTCGGCGCGATCGGCATCTACGCGATCAAGATCTTCACGGAGTTCTTCTCCCGCGTGCTGACGAAGGGCGGCTTCGACTGCGAGAAGAACAACTCGCTGGCCCAGATGCTGGCCGCCTTCGCCTTCGCCATGGTCGGCGTCGGCTTCTCCGCCTCCGGCGCGATGAGCCACAACACGCTGACCTCGGCCATCGGGCTGGGCCTGTCGGCGGGCTTCGTCAGCCTGGCGCTGCTGCTGATGACCATCAAGATCGTGCTGGGCTTCCGCGCCATGTTCGAGCACGGGGTGAACAAGGAGGCGTCGGTGTCGCTGTGGATCGTCATTCCGATCCTGACCACCATCGGCATCGCCCTGTATCGCATCTCCATGGGCCTGCATCACAATTTCGACGTGCCGAACTCGGCGGCCGGGCACTATCTGATGTTCGCGGTGATCGTGTTCATCCAGATGTTCTTCGGCCTCATCGGCCACCATGTGATGAAGCGCATCGGCTACTATGAGACGTTCATCTCCGGTTCCGGGAAGTCGCCGGTGGCCTATGCCGCCATCTGCCCGGGCATCGCGGCGGTGGTGATGGCCAACTTCCTGGTCAACTTCGGGCTGGTGAACGCCGGCATCGTGCCGAAGTTCTCCATCGGCTACTTCGCCCTGTATCTGCCGATCGTCTATCTGCAGCTGAAGACCATCGCGGTGATGTTCAAGCTGAACCGCAAGCTGCTGAAGGCGGAGCCGGCGCAGGCGGAGGCGCAGCCGAAGGCCGCGTGAGCATCACATCGGCAACGCCACATCGGACGGGCCGGCGGGGCATTCCGCCGGCCCTTTCGCTTGCGCAAGCGCATGAGCGTGGGCTAAATCGCCGGCAACCGACTTTTATCCTGAAAGGGCCGGGTTCGTTTCATGGCGAAGAAGACCAAGCCACCACGCGTGAAGGCGCGCCTGCCGAAGGGCTTTCGCGATATCGGCGCGGCGGAACTGGCCGCCACGCGCCGCATGCTGGAGGTCATTCGCGGGGTCTATGAGGCTTACGGCTTCACCGCCCTGCAGACGCCGTTCGTCGAATACACCGACGCGCTGGGCAAGTTCCTGCCCGATGAAGACCGGCCCAATCAGGGGGTGTTCTCGTTCACCGACGACGACGAGCAGTGGCTCAGCTTGCGCTATGACCTGACGGCGCCGCTGGCGCGCTACGTGGCGCAGAACCGCGACAAGCTCCCCACCCCGTTTCGCAGCTATCGCGAAGGCTTCGTGTTCCGCAACGAGAAGCCCGGCCCGGGGCGGTTTCGCCAGTTCATGCAGTTCGACGCCGACACGGTGGGCAGCGCCTCGGTGCTGGCCGACGCCGAAGTGTGCATGATGGCCGCCGACACCCTCGAAAAGCTGGGTATTTCGCACGGCGACTACGTGGTGAAGGTGAACAACCGCAAGGTGCTCGACGGGGTGCTGGAGGGTATCGGGCAGGCGGACGCGGGCGCGCGCCTGACGGTCTTGCGGGCCATCGACAAGCTCGACCGGCTGGGGCCGGCGGCGGTGCGGCAACTGCTGGGCGAGGGGCGCAAGGACGAGTCGGGGGATTTCACCAGGGGCGCGGGGCTGGACGATCGGCAGATCGCGCACGTCATGGCGTTCGTGGAGGCGGGCCTTGAAGCGTCCGGCAACACCGATGTGCTGGCGCGGCTTCAGACGCTGGTGGCTTCTTCCGAACGCGGCAGAGAAGGCGTGGCGGAGCTTGCCGACATGGCCGACTTTCTGGCCGCCGCCGGGTATGACGAGACGCGCATCGCCATCGACCCGGCGGTGGTGCGGGGGCTGGATTACTACACCGGGCCGGTGTTCGAGGCGGAATTGCTGTTTAAGACGACGGACGCGGACGGCCACACGGTGCGCTTCGGCTCCGTGGGCGGCGGCGGGCGCTATGACGATCTGGTGGCGCGCTTCACCGGCCAGCCGGTGCCGGCGACGGGCTTTTCCGTCGGCGTCTCGCGGCTGCTGGCGGCGCTGTCGCATCTGGGCAAGCTCGACGGCGCGGCGGCCGCCGAGAAGGCGGTGGTGGTGCTGGTGCTGGATCGCGACCACGTGGCCGACTACTGGGGCATGGTCACCGAACTGCGCGCCGCCGGGATGGTGGCGGAGATGTATGTGGGCACCGCCGGCATGAAGGCGCAGATGAAATACGCCGACAAGCGCGGCGCGGCGCTGGCGGTGATCGTCGGCGAGGACGAACGGGCGAAGGGGGAAGTGCAGATCAAGGATCTGGTGGAAGGCCGCCGCAAGGCCGCCGCCATCGCCAGCCGTGAGGAATGGGTGGAACAGCGCCCGGCCCAGGTGGCGGTGCGGCGCGATCAGCTGGTGGCGAAGGTGCGCGAGATGCTGGCCGCCATG
>DRPD01000071.1 GCA_011374735.1 Thermopetrobacter sp. | reverse complement strand
TCTCAATAAATCCGCCGCGCCAGTCTGGCGAAAATGCTTATATTGTCAAATGCCTTTACGCGTGGACTGGCATTTTCGCCAGCCCCTTCGGGCGACATTTTCGCTGCATATCACCGGCCTTTCTTTCTTGCCAATACCTCAAGGTATTGCCTGCGAAAGAAAGACTCGGCGCTATTTTGCGAAAATGCCGCTGGCATCGACGCATTTATTGAGACCAGACCCTAGCGCTTGAGGGCGTCCTTGAGCTGCTTGAGGAAATCGAGGCGCTCCTGACGCTTGCGCCGTTCCTCCTCGTCGCGGGCGTCTTCCAGATCCTCCTGCGCCCAGCGGATCTCGCGCTCCAGCTCCGCCGTGTCCAGCTCGCCCAGGGGGATGGCCCGTTCGGCCAGCACCACCACTCGCCGGGCGTCCACCTCCGCGAAGCCGCCACGCACGAAATAATCGATCGACGCGCCGGTGTCATCGACGATGGCCAGCACCCCGGGGCGCAATCCGGCCAGCACCGGCGCGTGGCCGGGCATGGCGGCGAACGCTCCTTCGGCGCCGGGGATCACCACTTCGCGCACCATCTGGGTGAGCAGCTCCGCCTCCGGGCTGACCAGCTCCAGTTTCAGCATGTCGGCCATGCGAACGGCCTCCCTTGCAAGCGCCTCAGGCCGCTTCGGCGGCCATCTTCTGGGCCTTCTCGATGGCTTCGTCCATGGTGCCCACCATGTAGAAGGCGGCCTCCGGCAGATGGTCGTAGTCGCCGGCGCACAGGCCCTTGAAGCCGGCGATCGTGTCTTCCAGATCGACGAACACGCCCGGCGTGCCGGTGAACACCTCGGCGACGAAGAACGGCTGCGAGAGGAAGCGCTCGATCTTGCGCGCCCTGGCGACGATCAGCTTGTCCTCTTCGGACAGCTCGTCCATGCCGAGAATGGCGATGATGTCCTGCAGCGCCTTGTAGCGTTGCAGGATGGACTGCACCTCGCGCGCCACCTGATAGTGCTCCTCGCCGATGATGCGCGGATCGAGCATGCGCGAGGTGGAATCGAGCGGATCCACGGCCGGATAGATGCCCTTCTCGGCGATCGAGCGGGCCAGCACCGTGGTGGCGTCCAGATGGGCGAAGGCCGAGGCCGGGGCCGGGTCGGTGAGGTCGTCGGCCGGCACGTAGATGGCCTGCACGGAGGTGATGGAGCCCTTGTTGGTGGTGGTGATGCGCTCCTGCAATTCGCCCATGTCGGTGGCCAGGGTCGGCTGATAGCCCACCGCGGAGGGAATGCGGCCCAACAGCGCCGAAACCTCCGAACCGGCCTGGGTGAAGCGGAAGATGTTGTCGATGAAGAACAGCACGTCCTGGCCCTGATCGCGGAAGTGCTCGGCCACGGTGAGGCCGGTGAGCGCCACGCGGGCGCGCGCGCCGGGCGGCTCGTTCATCTGGCCATAGACCAGCGCCGCCTTCGAGCCCTCGCCGCCGCCGGGCTTGTTCACCCCCGATTCGATCATCTCGTGATACAGGTCGTTGCCCTCGCGGGTGCGCTCGCCGACGCCGGCGAACACCGAATAGCCGCCGTGCGCCTTCGCCACGTTGTTGATCAGCTCCATGATCAGCACCGTCTTGCCCACCCCGGCGCCGCCGAACAGGCCGATCTTGCCGCCCCTGGCGTAGGGGGTGAGCAGATCCACCACCTTGATGCCGGTGACCAGGATTTCCGCTTCCGTGGACTGCTCCACGAAGGCCGGGGCCGGCTGGTGAATGGCGCGGCGCGCCTTCGTCTTCAGCTGCGGGCCTTCGTCCACCGCCTCGCCGATGACGTTGAGGATGCGGCCCAGCGTCTCCTCGCCCACCGGCACGGAGATCGGCGCGCCGCTGTCGGCGACCGGCTGGCCGCGCACCAGTCCTTCGGTGGAATCCATGGCGATGGCCCGCACCGTGTGCTCGCCCAGGTGCTGGGCCACCTCCAGCACCAGCCGCTTGCCCTGGTTGTCGGTTTCAAGGGCGTTGAGGATCTCCGGCAGATGGCCGTCGAACTGCACGTCCACCACCGGGCCCTTCACCTCCACCACGCGGCCGCTGGCCGCCGCATCGGCTTTCTTCCTGGTGGTCTTCTTCGTCTGCTTGGCCATCGCTTGGGCTCCCCTGCGCTCAGCAACTATCGTTCGTCGGGTGTCTACAGCGCCTCGGCGCCGGAAATGATCTCGATCAGCTCCTTGGTGATCTGAGCCTGCCGCTGGCGGTTATACGACAAGGTCAGCTTGTCGATCATCTCACCGGCGTTGCGCGTCGCGTTGTCCATCGCCGTCATCCTGGCCCCCTGTTCCGAGGCGGCGTTCTCCAGCAGCGCGCGGAAGATCTGCACGGAGATGTTGCGCGGCAGCAGGTCGTCGAGGATTTCCGCCTCGTCCGGCTCATAGGTATAGACGGCGGCCGGGCCGGCGGCCGTTTCCTCTTCTTCCGCCACCTCCTCGATCTGGGCCGGAATGAGCCGCAAGGCGGTGGGCTTCTGGGTGATGACGGAGCGGAACTCGGCGTAGAACAGGGTGCAGACGTCGAACTCTCCGTCCGTGAACAGGCGGATGGCGCGCTCGCCGATCTCCTTCGCGTGATCGAAGCCGATCCGCCTCACCTGCTTCAGATCCACCGGCTCGCCGATCATCAGATCGCCGTATTGGCGTTTGAGCGCCTCGTATCCCTTGCGGCCGACGCACAGCATCCTCACCGTCTTTCCCTGCGCCTTCAGCTCGTCGGCATGGGCCGCGGCGAGACGGGCGATGGAGCTGTTGAAGCCGCCGCACAGGCCGCGCTCGGCGGTGCACACGATGAGCAGATGCACATCGTCGCGGCCGGTGCCGGCCAGAAACGGCGAGACGTCCTCGGCGTCCTTCAGTTTGGCCGCCAGCCGGGCGATCACCGCGTTCATGCGCGCCGAATAGGGCCGGGCCGCCTCCGCCGCCTCCTGGGCGCGGCGCAGCTTGGCGGCGGCCACCATCTGCATGGCCTTGGTGATCTTCTGCGTCGCCTTGACCGAATTGATCCGGTTGCGCAGATCCTTCAGGCTGGGCATGGCGGCGGTTCCTTACACGAATGCGTCCCGATCACCCGGCGAAGGCCCTGGCGAAGGCTTCCACCGCCTCCTTCAGGCGGGCCGTGGTCTCCTCGGTCAGCTCCTTGTCCTTGCGGATGCTCTTGAGGACGTCGGCGTGCGTCTCGCGCATGAAGGCCAGCAGGCCGGCTTCGAATTCGCCCACCTTCTCCACCGGCAGCGGATCGAGATAGCCTTGCGTGCCAGCGAACAGCACCACCACCTGTTCCTCCACCTTCAGCGGCGAGAATTGCGGCTGCTTGAGCAGCTCGGTGAGCCTGGCGCCGCGATTGAGCATCTTCTGGGTGGCGGCGTCGAGATCGGAGCCGAACTGGGCGAAGGCGGCCATCTCGCGGTATTGGGCCAGCTCGTTCTTGATGGTGCCGGCCACCTGCTTCATGGCCTTGATCTGGGCCGCGGAGCCGACGCGCGACACCGACAGGCCGACGTTCACCGCCGGGCGCACGCCCTGATAGAACAGGTCGGTCTCCAGGAAGATCTGGCCGTCGGTGATGGAAATGACGTTGGTCGGGATGTAGGCCGACACGTCGTTGGCCTGGGTTTCGATCACCGGCAGGG
>DRPD01000070.1 GCA_011374735.1 Thermopetrobacter sp. | reverse complement strand
GGCCCGCCGCGCAGGATGCCGCTCCTGGACGTGCGGTTCAGATATAGCGCCGCAAATCCCAGTTCCAGCACATCGCGCCCTCCCGGGTTCAGGTATATTTCCCGCTGCCGTGCGTGCTCCTCCACGCTCAGGCGCGCATGCCGCACCAACGCCATCAGCTCTTTCGGATATTCCTTCACCGCCCGCCAGAAAGCGAAAACGCCCAGATCAACATCGTTGATCACCACATGGTTTACGTGCTCCTGCACCAGCAGCAGGATGGCAATGCCAGCGCCCCCGGCGTAGGGCTCTACATAGCACCCCCCCACTAGGCCATTGTGGTGCAGAGAGCGCAACATCCACTCGGCTAGCCGCGCTTTCCCTCCGGGATATCTGAACGGAGAATAGCTTTGCATACCCCTTGGATAACCGTTTTGAACAATGTTGGCCAGCACCTGCCTCTGTTGACAGGTCAAGCGTATTGCATATCCATCCCGGCGTTGCCTGCCTGCCCGCTCATGTGCCAGTGATAGCCAACCCCGTGCACGGATGTAAACGCCATGACCGAAACCCTCATCATCGCCGCGCCTTCTTCCGGGGCCGGCAAGACCGTGGCCACGCTGGCCCTGCTGGCGCTGATGCGGGCGCGCGGGGTGCGGGTGGCCGCCGCCAAGGTGGGGCCGGATTACATCGACCCGGCGTTTCACGCCGCCGCCACGGGCCGCGATTGCCTCAATCTCGACCCGTGGGCGATGTCCGACGCGGAGCTGGCGGCCCGGCTGAGTCAGGCGGCGGATGGCGCGGAATTGCTGCTGATCGAGGGCGTCATGGGGCTGTTCGACGGCGCGGCGGACGGCTCCGCCGCCACCGCCGATGTGGCGGCGCGCTTTTCCTTGCCGGTGCTGCTGGTGATCGACGCCGGCCGCATGGGGGCGTCCGCCGCCGCGCTGGCGCATGGCTTCGCCAGCTTGCGCAATGACGTGGCCGTGGCCGGCGTGCTGTTCACCAACGTGGCCAGCGATACCCATGCCAGCATGCTGCGCGCCGCGGTGGAGGAGCAGGCCGGGCTGGCAGTGGTCGGGGCGCTCAGGCGCGATGCGGCGCTGGCCCAACCGTCGCGCCATCTGGGGCTGGTGCAGGCGCGCGAGCACGGGGCGCTGGATGTTTTGTTGCGGGCGGCGGCGGAACAGGCGGCGGAGCATGTCTCGCTGTGCCGGCTGGCCAATCTCACCCGGCCATTGCCCAAGATTGACGGCGACGCGCCCGCCCTGCCGCCGTTGGGCCAGCGCATCGCCATCGCGCGCGATGACGCCTTCGCCTTCCTCTATCCGCACTGGCTCAATGACTGGCGTGCGGCGGGGGCGGAGATGACCTTCTTCTCACCGCTGGCCGACGAGACGGTGCCGGCGGAGGCCGGCGCGGTGTTCCTGCCCGGCGGCTACCCGGAGCTGCACGCAGGCCAACTGGCGGCGGCGGCCACCTTCCGCGCCTCTTTGCACGCGGCGGCGGAACGCGGCGCGCTGATCTATGGCGAGTGCGGCGGCTACATGGCGCTGGGCGAAGGGCTGATCGACGCCGACGGGCTGCGGCATGACATGACCGGGCTGCTGCCCGTCGTCACCTCCTTCGCCGAACGCAGGCTGCATCTGGGCTACCGGGCCATGGCACATGCCGCGCCCCTGCCCTTTCCCGCCGCCTTGCGCGGGCATGAGTTTCATTACGCGCGGGAAACGGAACGCGGCGACGCCCCGGCGCTGTTCACCGATATCACCGACGCCACCGGCCAGCCCCGGCCCGACGCCGGGCTGCGGGTGGGCAACGTCATGGGGTCGTTTCTTCACATCATCAGCGAGGCACCGTCATGAGCGCCCGCGCGCTGATGTTTCAGGGCACCGGCTCCGATGTCGGCAAGAGCCTGATCGTGGCCGGATTGTGCCGGGCGTTCGCCGATCGCGGGCTGTCGGTGGCCCCGTTCAAACCGCAGAACATGTCCAACAACGCCGCCGTGGCCCAAGGCGGCGAGATAGGCCGGGCGCAGGCGTTGCAGGCGAAGGCCGCGCGCCTGACCCCGCATGTGGACATGAACCCGGTGCTGCTGAAGCCCGAATCCGAAGGTGGCGCGCAGGTGATCGTGCAGGGCCAGCGCGCCGCCACCCTTTCGGCGCGGGCGTATTTCAGCCGGCGGCAAGAGTTCCTGCCCGCCGTGCTGGAGAGCTTCCGGCGGCTGGCGGCGGCCCACGATCTGATCCTCGTGGAGGGCGCCGGCTCGCCGGCCGAGGTGAACCTGCGCGCCGGCGACATCGCCAACATGGGCTTCGCGGCGGAGATCGACGCGCCGGTGGTGCTGATCGGCGACATTCATCGCGGCGGGGTGATCGCCCAGCTCATCGGCACGCTGGCGGTGCTGGACGCGGCGGACGCGGGCCGCATCAGGGGCTTCCTCATCAACAACTTCCACGGCGATCCGGCGCTGTTCGCCGATGGCCGGGCGTTCATCGAGGAGCGCACCGGGCGGCCGGTGCTGGGCGTCATCCCCCATTTCCCCGACGCCGCCAGGCTGCCGGCGGAGGATGCGCTGGCGCTGCAAACGGCAAATGCCATGAGCCCCGCGTCCCCGGCCAACCCCTCTCCCACCATATCGGGGGTTGGGCGGGGGCGCGGGGCGGTGGGTGGTCACGCGCACATTACCGTGCCAAGGCTGGCGCGCATCGCCAATTTCGACGATCTCGACCCCTTGCGCGCCGCGCCGGGTGTGCGGCTGTCGCTCATCCCGCCGGGGCGGGCGTTGCCGGGGGATGCCGATCTCGTCATCCTGCCCGGCTCGAAGAGCACACGGGCCGACATGGCGTTTCTGCGCCAACAGGGCTGGGATATCGACATCATGGCCCACGCGCGGCGCGGCGGGCGGGTGCTGGGCATCTGCGGCGGCTATCAGATGCTGGGCCGCACGATCGCCGACCCGGACGGTCTGGAGGGCGAACCAGGCGCGACGGCGGGGCTTGGCCTGCTCGACGTGGAAACGGTGCTGACGGGCGAAAAGACGGTGCGGGAGACGACGGCCCGCCACGTGGCCACGGACACGGCGATCACGGCTTATGAAATTCACCTCGGCCGCACCACCGGGCCGGACGCGGCGCGCCCCTTCGCCCTGATCGGCGAGACGCCGGACGGCGCGGTGTCGGCGGATGGGCGGATTGCCGGCACCTATCTGCACGGCGCGTTCACGTCCGATGCCTTCCGCCGCGCCTTCCTGCGCCAGCTGGGCGCGCATGACGCCGGGCCATCATATGAGGCCACCATCAACGCCACCCTCGACGCGCTGGCCGGCCACCTGGCCCACCACATCGACCTCGACGCCCTGCTCGATCTTGCCGTGCCGGCCGGCCGGGCATAGCCATTCCACACACAACCCACAGGCCCTGTGGACAACAGCGTGAACGACACAACCCTCGCCGCATGTTTTCCCCGCTGTTCACAGGCTGTGGACGGGAAAAGCCGGCATGAATGGTGGACAACGGCACTCGGCTTAGGCTCAGGACTCATGAATGACGTGGATGCCAGCGGCGTTGTCGCAAAATAGCGCCGAGACTTTCTTTCGCCGGCAATACCTCG
>DRPD01000069.1 GCA_011374735.1 Thermopetrobacter sp. | reverse complement strand
GCAGGCTGGGGCGTGTCTTTCCGCTCATGTGCGTATCTCCGTGTCGATAGCCGTTTTGGTTATTAGCGGCTTCGCCTTTTTCTTCACGTCATTGCCGGCCTTGTGCCGGCAATCCAGGGCCATAAGCGCATGCGCCCGCGGCCTGGCATGAGCGAACAACGAATGCCGGCGTCCGCCGCCCTGGATGCCCGGGACAAGCCCGGGCATGACGAAGAAGACTATGGATCGCGCGTCGCACTCTTTCGGACTCACGCCTCCGACTTCACGAACTCGGCGTAGGCGGCGGCGTCCATCAGCTCGTCAAGCTCCGATGCGTTGGCCAGCTTCACCTTGTAGAACCAGCCCTCGCCTTCCGGGTCGCCGTTGACCTTGCCGGGGTCGTCGGTGAGCGCCTCGTTGACCGCCACCACCTCGCCGGAGACGGGGGCATACACATCCGACGCGGCCTTGACCGATTCCACGACGCCGGATTCGCCGCCCTTTTCCACCTGTGCGCCCACCTGCGGGGTTTCGACGAACACGATATCGCCAAGCTGCTCGGCGGCGTGTTTGGTGATGCCAATGGTGGCGGTGTCGCCGTCCACCTTCACCCACTCGTGCTCCTTCGTATATTTCATGGTCATCGGTTCGTTCTCCTATCGCTTGTAGTTGTGCGGCACGAAGACGGCGGAGGCCACCTGTGCCGGGATATCCCTGCCACGCACCTTCAGGATCACCTCCGCGCCTTCCGTCGCGTGGTCGGCGCGCACGTAGCCCATGGCGACGGGGCCGCCGACGGTGGGGCCATAGCCGCCCGACGTGACGTGGCCGATCTTCTCGCCGTCGGCGCTGAAGACCTCCGTGCCGGCGCGGGCCGGGGCGCGGCCTTCGGGCCTGATGCCCATCAGCTTGCGCGCCGGGCCTTCCTGCAGTTCCTTCAGGATGCGCTCCTCGCCGATGAATCCGCCTTGTTCGCGGCGGCGCTTGCCGATGCTCCAAGTCAGATTGGCCTCCACCGGCGAGGTGGTTTCGTCGATGTCGTTGCCATACAGGCACAGGCCGGCCTCCAGCCTCAGCGTGTCGCGGGCGCCCAGGCCGGCCGGCTCCACCTCCGGCTCGGCCAGCAGCCGTTCGGCCAGCTCTTCGGCCCGCTCGGCGGGCACGGAGATTTCATAGCCGTCCTCGCCGGTGTAGCCGCAGCGGGTGACGCGCACCTCCATGCCGTCGATGACGCCGCCGGCGGCCTGCATGAACGTCAGATCGGCGGCGGGCGGGAAGTGGCGGGCCAGCACCGCTTCCGCCTTCGGCCCCTGCAGGGCCAGCAGGGCGCGGTCGTCCTCGCGGATCAGGCGCGCTCCGGCGGGCAGGTGGTCTTCGATCCATGCATAATCCACCTCCTTGCGCGACGCGTTGACCACCAGCCACAGCTCGTCGGGGGCGGATGCGGGATGCTGCACCATCAGGTCGTCGATGATGCCGCCTTCGGCGTTGGTGAACATGGTGTAGCGCTGACGGCCGGGCTTCAAAGTCTTGATGAGCGCCGGCGTCAGGCGCTCCATGAACGCGGCCAGGGTGTCGAAATCCGCGCCGGCGAGCCGCGCCTGGCCCATGTGGGAGACATCGAACAGCGAACAGGCGGCGCGGGTGTGCTCGTGCTCGGCGATGATGCCGGCGTATTGCACCGGCATGTCATGGCCGGCGAACGGGGCCATCTTCGCGCCCAGGCGCAGATGCAGCGCGTGCAGGGGGGTGTGGTTCAAGGTGCCGCCGGCCATGGGTGTTCTCTCCAGTCCCTTCGCGTTTCCGACATGAACGAAGCGCACAAGACGGGCTGCCGCCCTTCTCTCACGCGCCCCCTCTGTCCGAAACCTGAGAGATTCACCCTTCGCCCCGATCGGGGCCGCCCGGGTTTACTCCTTCGGTGGGCCGGCGAAGCGGCCGCTCTCCAGAGTTTCCTTCACCTGCCGCACGGTCCTTTTGCCTGAGAGTTTCCGGGGCGGTTGCTCCTTCGGCGGTGTTGGTAGGTTTTTGATTTGCTCTGAAGGTCCTTCCCTAGGCCCTGCCAACCGCATTTTATTGGCTGGTTCTGAAGACCATCCTCATCCCCTGCCAACCACCCGTATTGTGGGCAAGTGGCTGGCAGGGGATGAGGATGCTCCCTGTGTCTGCCAGTGACGGTTGGCAGGGCGCAGGGAAGGACGAATTCAGGAAATCAAATCCTCAAACACTCTCTCCCATGGGCAGCATATGGAAAATTATGTGGCCTTCAGGGTAACGGGCGGAGACGAAGAGTCAAGCGCCGGGGCATCTACTTGCACCGAATTCCGCCTAGCGGCTTGACGAACCGGGCTTCGGCGGCGCACCTTGCCGGCAATCATGAGCGAGCATGACGACAAGCCGCCCATCCGCCTGCTGCTGGCCGCGCCGCGCGGCTTCTGCGCCGGGGTGGAGCGGGCCATCGCCATCGTGGAGCGCGCGCTTGAGAAATACGGCGCGCCGGTCTACGTGCGCCACGAGATCGTGCACAATCGTCACGTGGTGGAGGGCCTGAAGGCCAAGGGAGCGGTGTTCGTCAACGATCTGGACGAAATCCCCGATGCGACGCGGCCGGTGATCTTCTCCGCCCACGGGGTGCCGAAGGCGGTGCCGGCGGCGGCGGAAAGGATGCACCTGACCTACATCGACGCCACCTGCCCGCTGGTCTCCAAGGTGCATCTGGAGGCCGAGCGGCACCATGAGAAAGGCCGCCACGTGCTGCTCATCGGCCATGCGGGACACCCGGAGGTGATCGGCACCATGGGCCAGTTGCCCGACGGAGCCATCACCCTGATCGAGACGGAAGAGGACGCGCGCGCCGTCACGCCGCCCGATGCGGAGAAGCTGGCCTACATCACCCAGACCACCCTGTCGGTGGACGAAACGCGCGGCATCGTGGCCATTCTGCAGGAGCGTTTCCCGGCCATCCGCGCGCCGGTGAAGGACGACATCTGCTACGCCACCACCAACCGCCAGGAGGCGGCCCGCGCCATCGCCGCGCACAGCGACCTGATGCTGGTGGTGGGGGCGCCCAATTCCTCGAACTCCAAGCGGCTGGTGGAGGTGGCGCAGGCGGCGGGCTGCAAGCGGGCGGTGCTGGTGCAGTCGGCGGCGGACATCGACTGGCACATCATCCGCCCCGGCATGACCGTCGGCCTGACCGCCGGCGCCTCCGCCCCGGAAGAGCTGGTGGAGGAGATCATCGGCAACATCGCGGCGCGCTGGCCGGTGAATGTGGAACAGCGGGTGCTGCGGGAAGAGAACATCACCTTCAAGCTGCCGAAGGCGCTCAGGGCGGAGGCCGCCTCGTGAAGCGGGTGGAGATCTTCACCGATGGGGCCTGCTCGGGTAACCCCGGCCCCGGCGGCTGGGGGGCGATCCTGCGTTACGGCGCGGTGGAAAAGGAGCTGTCCGGCGCTGAAGACGACACCACCAACAACCGCATGGAGCTGATGGCGGCGATCGAGGCGCTTCAGGCGCTGAAGGAGCCGTGCGAGGTCGATCTCCACACGGATTCCGAATACGTGATGAAGGGCATCACGGAGTGGATCCACGGCTGGAAGCGAAACGGCTGGAAGACGGCGGCGAAGAAGCCGGTGAAGAACGCCGATTTATGGCAACGGCTCGATGACGCCATGCAGCGGCACGTGGTGCGCTGGCACTGGGTGAAGGGCCATGCCGGGCACGCGGAGAACGAGCGGGCCGACAAATTGGCGCGCGAGGCGATCAGAAGTCAGAAGCCGGAAGCCAGAAGCCGGAAGCCGGAAGAATGAAGGAGAGGCGCGGCCGTCAGGCGGCGTCGGCGAGTCTGCCTCCATCCTCCTTGCGGCGACCGGCGCGGCAGAAGATGCGGCAGACGGCGCGGCAGACGACCCACAGCAGCACCAGATTGATCAGCGGCGCGGCCAGGGCGATC
>DRPD01000068.1 GCA_011374735.1 Thermopetrobacter sp. | reverse complement strand
TGGCGTTCGCCTATTTCGCGCCGGCGGCGCTGCTGATCCGGGCGAAGGGGCTGAGTTCGGAAATGACGGCGTTGACGGCGTGGACGTTCCTGGCGGCGCGGGCGGCCTATGTGCCGTTATACACCTTCGGCGTGCCGTGGCTGCGCAGCGTCGCCTCCGCCGTGGCCCTGCTGGCCGCCATCAACCTCTACTGGATCGCGCTGTGAGGGCGTCGCCCGCCCGGTTGACGCCTTGAGGGTGCAAGGGATCGCCTGATGCTGCCGCTTGAGGGAATCCTGGTCATCGCCCTGGAGCAGGCCGTGGCCGGGCCGATGTGCACGCTCAGGCTGGCCGACGCCGGGGCGCGGGTCATCAAGATCGAACGCGAAGGCGGCGAGACGGCGCGTCATTACGACGCGGCGGTGAACGGCACCAGCGCCTATTTCGCGGCGCTCAACCGCGGCAAGGAAAGCTGCGTGCTGAACATCAAGGAAGAACACGACCGCGCCCTGCTGGAGAGGATGATCGCCCGCGCCGACGTGTTGGTGCGCAATCTGGCACCCGGCGCGGCGCAGCGGCTGGGGCTGGGGGCGGGCGAGCTGGTGGAAAGGTATCCGCGGCTGATCTGCGTGGACATCTACGGCTACGGGCAGGACACGGCGTATGCGAAGCGGCTGGCCTACGACCTGCTGGTGCAGGCGGAGGCCGGCATGTGCGCGGTGACCGGCACGCCGGAGGAGATGGTCAAGATCGGCGTGTCGGTGGCCGACATCACCACCGGCATCAATGCCCACGTGGCGATTCTGGAGGCGCTGCTGGAGCGCGCCATCACGGGGCGCGGCAAGGCCATCGAGATCACCATGTTCGATTCCATGGCGGAGCTGATGGCGACGCCGCTGTTGCTGCATGACCATGCGGGCCGGGAAATCCCGCGCATGGGCCTGCGCCACAACGTCATCGCGCCCTATGGGCGGGTGCGCTGCCGCGACGGCGAGGTGGTGATCGCCTGCCAGCAGAACGGCGAATGGGCCAGATTCTGCGAAGGCGTGCTGAACCGCCCCGATCTGATCGACGATCCGCGCTTCGCCGACAACGCCGACCGCATCGCCAATGCCGATCAGCTCTATGCGCTGATCGACGACATCTGTGCCACCTTCACTCGTGAGGAGCTGATCGGACGGCTGCAAGCCAGCCGCTTGCCCTGGGCGCGGGTGTCAACGCTGCCCGACCTGTCGGCCCATCCGGCGCTGCACCGGGTGGATATCCTGACGCCGGGCGGCCCGGCGAAGAGCGCCGCCTCGCCGATCCGCCGGGACATCAAGTCCGGTGTCATCCCGGCATTGGGCGAGCATACCGAGGCCATCCGCAGGGAATTCGGCGCTCAGTCGCCGAAGGCCTGAAGGCCGGTCTGGGCGCGGCCCAGGATGAGGGCGTGGATGTCGTGGGTGCCCTCATAGGTGTTGACGGCCTCCAGATTGAGCAGATGGCGGATGACGTGATAGTCCAGCGCGATGCCGTTGCCGCCGTGCATGTCGCGGGCCCGCCGGGCGATGGTGAGCGCCTTGCCGGCGTTGTTGCGCTTCAGCAGCGAGATCATTTCGGGCGCCGCCGCGCCCTCGTCCATCAGCCGGCCGACGCGCAACGCGGCGTGCAGCCCCAGGGCGATTTCCGTCTGCATGTCGGCCAGCTTCTTCTGATAGAGCTGGGTGGCGGCCAGCGGGCGGCCGAACTGGCGGCGCTCCAACCCATAGCGCCGCGCCGCGCGCCAGCAGAACTCGGCCGCCCCCATCACCCCCCAGCCGATGCCGTAGCGGGCCCGGTTCAGGCAGCCGAACGGCCCCTTCAGCCCTTCCGCGCCCGGCAACAGCGCGTCCTCGCTCACCTCGACGCCGTCCATGACGATCTGGCCGGTGGCGGAGGTGCGCAGGCTCATCTTGTCGGCGATGGCCGGCGCGCTCAGGCCCTTCATGCCCTTTTCCAGAACAAAGCCGCGGATGCGCCCGCCGTGCGCTTCGGACTTCGCCCAGACGACGAACACATCGGCGATCGGCGCGTTGGTGATCCATGTCTTCGCGCCGTGCAGGCGGTAGCCGCCGGGGGTCTTTTCGGCGCGGGTGCGCAGAGCGGCCGGGTCGGAGCCGGCGTCCGGTTCGGTGAGCCCGAAGCAGCCGATCAACTCGCCGCTCGCCAGAGCGGGCAGATAACGGGCGCGCTGTTCGTCGGAGCCGTAGGCGTAGATGGGGTAGATGACCAGCGAGGACTGCACGCTCAGCATGGAGCGATAGCCGGAATCGACGCGTTCGATCTGGCGCGCGATCAGGCCGTAGGCGACATAGCCGGCGTCGCCGCCGCCGAAACGCTCGGGCAGGGTGGCGCCCGGCAGGCCGAGGCGGCCCATGTCCCGGATGATCTCCCGATCATGGCGTTGGTCGCGAAAATCGTCCCGCACGCGCGGCATCAGCCGCTCATCGGCGAAGGCGCGCGCCGTGTCGCGGATCATGCGCTCTTCGTCGCTGAGCTGATCGTCCAGCTTCAGCGGGTCTTCCCAGTCGAAGGCGCCCAGCTCAGGGGCGTCCTTGGCGCGAAGCTCGCTCATGGGGCGTCCTCCCGAAGTTCCGGGAAAGGTAACCGCCCCCGCCTGTCGGCGCAATCGGCCGAAGGTGCCGCATGAGGCTGGTGTCACGGGTGAATGGTAGGCCCGCGGGGACTCGAACCCCGGACCCGCTGATTAAGAGTCAGCTGCTCTACCAACTGAGCTACGGGCCTGTGAGAGTAGGCCGCCGGCGGCGACGGCACCTCTCTAACAGAGGCGTCAGAAGGTGGCAAGGGGCTCACAGCGCCGGACGCGGGCGGCCGGCCGAATACCGCCTTGTGCCTTTTTTTCTTTGCTTTCCCCCGGCGGGGCGGGCATGCTGGCCTGCAAGGAGCGCCCATCAATGACCAAGAAGGAGTTCATCATGCGGTTTGTGGTTTCCCTGCTGTTCGGATTGATGCTGATCGCCGCGCCGGCCATGGCCGAGCAGCAGGCGGTGGACAAGGAGCGCCTGGCGCTGGGCAAGGAGGTGCTGGAAGTGAGCGGCGCGGCGGCCAGTTTCGAGAAGGTGCTGGACCTCATGGGCGGCCAGATCTTCAAGATGCTGGTGGCGCAAAAGCCGGACAAGGCGGACAAGATCCGCGAATTCTTCATCCCGATGATGAAGGAGATGGCGGCGCGCAAGGGCGAATTGATGGAGCAGGCCGGCCGCATCTATGCGGAAGAGTTCACGGCGGCGGAATTGAAGGAGCTGGTGGCCTTCTACAAGACGCCGGTGGGCCAGAAGCTGGCCAGGCGCATCCCGATCATCATGCGCAAGATGAACGCCGCGGGCAGCACCTGGGGCCGCCAGGTGGCGCGCGACATCATCAAGAAGGCGAAGGAAGAGGCCAAGAGGCGCGGCATCGATCTGTGAGCGCCTCGCGGCTGGCGCCAAACAACAAGGCCGGCACGTGGCGGCGTGCCGGCCTTTTTTCATGGTCTTGAGGGCGGGGATCACGGGCCGGAGCGGCGGGCCTCCTCGGACAGTTCCTCGCCGGTGGCGGTCATCGGCCGGGTGCGGCTCTTGCGGGCCTCCAGCCGGTTGAGCGCCGCCAGATAGGCCTTGGCGGAGGCCACCAGGGTGTCCGGATCGGCGGCCCGGCCGGTGGCCGATATGCCGGCCTCCGCGTTCTCCAGCCGCACCGACACTTCCGCCTGCGCGTCGGTGCCGGCGGTGACGGCGTGCACCTGATAAAGGGCCAGCTTCGCCTCATGGGGGAAGCTTCGCTTGATGGCGTTGAAGGTGGCGTCCACGGGGCCGTTGCCGGTGGCCTGCACGGTCTTGTGGGCGGCGTTCTCCTCCACCGTCAGGGTGGCGGTCTGCGGCCCCATGGTGCCGGCGATGACGGTGAGCGCGGCCACCTTGCGCTGATCGTCGGCGGTGGCGATGTTCTCGTCCACCAGCGCCTCGATGTCCTCGTCATAGACCTGTTTCTTGCGATCCGCCAGCTCCTTGAAGCGGGTGAAGGCGTCCTCGAAGGCGTTGTCGGCCAGCTCGTAGCCCAGTTCCTTCAGCTTCTCGCGGAAGGCGTGGCGGCCGGAATGCTTGCCCATGACCAGCGCCGTCTTGCCGGCCCCGACGTCTTCGGGGCGCATGATCTCGTAGGTCTGGGTGTGCTTCAGCATGCCGTCCTGATGAATGCCCGACTCGTGGGCGAAGGCGTTGCGGCCGACGATGGCCTTGTTGTATTGCACCGGAAAACCGCTGACGGCGGACACCAGCTTGGAGGCGCGGGTGAGCAGCGTGGTGTCGATGCCGGTGGTGAAGGGCAGCGCGTCGTGGCGCACGTTCATGGCCATCACCACCTCTTCCAGCGCCGCGTTGCCGGCCCGCTCGCCGATGCCGTTGATGGTGCATTCGATCTGCCGCGCCCCGGCCGACACCCCGGCCAGCGAGTTGGCCACCGCCAGGCCCAGGTCGTTGTGGCAGTGGGTGGAAAAGACCACCTTCTCCGCGCCGGGGACGCGCTCCTTCAGCATGCGGACGAGGGCGGCGAACTCTTCCGGGGTGGCGTAGCCCACGGTGTCGGGGATGTTGATGGTGGTGGCGCCCGCCCTGATCGCCGTTTCCACGCAGCGGCACAGGAAATCGTGCTCGGTGCGGGTGGCGTCCTCGGCCGACCATTCCACGTCGTCCACCAGGTCGCGGGCGTAG